>JALZAX010000342.1 GCA_030948055.1 Verrucomicrobiota bacterium
CCGCTACAAATTTTCGCGGCGGGCGCGACATGTGATCAAGACCGGCAAACCCGGATAAGGCTCGGCCTTGCGGATCCGTCCTTCGAGATACCGCCGATAGGTATCGCCGAGCAACTTCGGTTGATTAACGAAGAGGACAAACTTCGGGGGATCGATGGCGTTGTCGGGTTGGCCGCTCGATTGCGTGGCGTAAAAAAGTTTGAGGCGTTTGTTGCCGATCGTCGGTGGCAGAGTTTCGGCGACAGCTGCGCGAAGCATGCGGTTGAGAACGCCGGTCCCAATACGCTTAGCGGCGGCGGTTTGGATTTCGGAAATGAAACGAAAAACCTGCTGCACGTTTTCACCGGTGATCGCCGAAGCCACGAGAACCGGCGCGTAATCGAGAAAGAAAAGACGCTCGCGCGTGTCGGTCACCAATTCCTGGATGGCGGCTCTTTGTCCGCGCGCCGGTTTGACCAGGTCCCATTTGTTCAAAACGACCAGCGACGGTTTGCGCGATTCCTGGATCAGGCCGGCGATTTTTTTGTCCTGACTGGTCACACCACTCGTTAGGTCAATGACCAGCACGCAGAGGTCGGCGCGGCGGATGGTGCGCTCCGCGCGCATGACACTGAAAACTTCGACCGACGTCGAATGCTTGCTGCGCGCACGCATCCCGGCGGTATCGATGAGCAAGTAATGCTGGCCGTCGCGTTCGTAAGCGATGTCGACTGCATCGCGCGTCGTGCCCGGAATGTCGCTCACAATCGTGCGCTCATCGTGCAGGATGGAATTGATCAGCGAAGACTTTCCGGCATTGGGTCGGCCGATGATGGCGAGTGAAAGCGGTTTCGCCGTTGGTTGATCGCTGGCCTCCGATTGCGGGAGGAAACGATCGATCACTTCAAGCAAGTCATTGATCCCGTGCCCGTGCGCTGCGCTGATCGGGATTGTTTCGTCGAAATTCAAACGCGCGAAATCGCTCTCGAGAGCCTCGTGATTCGGGTGATCGATCTTGTTGACCACTAGCACGACTGGCCGTCGGGATTTGCGCAGCATTTTCGCTAACTCCTGATCGATCGGCGCGAGACCGTGTTGCGCGTCGACCACGAAGAGAATTACATCGCTTTCATGCATCGCAGCGTCGGCGGCTCGACGCACTTGCGCAGTTAACTCCGTCTCGCCCGCGCCACCGATTCCGCCGGTGTCCCAAACCAGAAATGGTCGCGTACCTTTTGTGCTCGGCGCCGCCAGGCGATCGCGTGTGATGCCGGGTTGATCGTGCACGATGGCAATGTTGCGACCGACGAGCCGATTGAAGAGCGCGGATTTTCCGACGTTGGGCCGGCCAACAATCGCAACTTTCCCTGCTAAAGCTTGCACTCGTTAGGCCACGTTTGCGTTAGCGTGTCCTTCGGCTTGCAACTGTCGCACACCGTCCAAGACGTAGATCACGCCGGAAATGAAAGTGAAGAACCCAGCTGCGATCACTAGATAAGACAGAGGAAGGATTCGCAGCTGCAACATGACCCAGGCGATCGCCGCCATCTGCAAAACCGTCGCAACTTTTCCAGTCCAGCTCGGCCGCACGCGCACCGTTCCGTTTAAGAGATGCAAAACCAGGCTGCCGACTACGATGACGACATCTCGCGTGATGACGAGCACCGGAAACCATATCGGGAATCTTCCATAATGCGGATCGACCTCGCTCCAATTACTGATGCTGAGAGTGATGATGCCGCTGAGCAAAAGGCCTTTGTCCGCAATCGGGTCGAGAATAACTCCGAGCCGGCTGCGTTGGTTATAACGGCGCGCGACGTAGCCATCGAGTCCATCGCTCACCGCCGCGACCAGAAAAATGATGATGGCAGTAAAGCGCATCCATTCCTGCGGATCGCCGTTCTGCACGCTCTGCCCGTAATAGATGGCCATGGTCACGAAGGCCGGAATGAGGCAGATGCGAACGATCGTGATCTTGTTAGCCGTAGTCATACGCTGCCATGAGATTTGCCCGCTGCGGCGCGCATCGCAAATCATTTGGTCTGCGCGCGTGGACGAGTAGAATGTGCCGCGCAAAGCCGCTGTGGCGAAATGGCAGACGCAACGGACTTAAAATCCGTTGGGCTTAAACGCCCGTGCCGGTTCGAGTCCGGCCAGCGGCAGATCTCGCTTTGCCTAACGAGTCTTAATTATGGAAGATAAACCCCTCTACATTCCGGTGCTGCTCGGCACCGCGCGGCAAGGCCGGCAAAGCGAGCACGTAGCTAATTTTGTTCTGAGCGAAATGAAGAAACGGCCGGAGATCGAGACCGAACTGATCGACGTGCGTCAGCTGAAAATGACGTTACAAGATGCCGGCGAAGAAATGAAGGACGCGGACTTCGCGCAGAAAATCACGCGCGCGGATGGGTTGGCCATCGTCACGCCGGAATACAATCATGGGTACCCGGGTTTGTTGAAACACGCACTCGATATGTGTCTGGAAGAATACATTCACAAAGCGGTTGGCTTTGTCGGGGTGTCGGCGGGTCCATTTGGTGGTTCGCGCGTGATTGAAAATTTGCTGCCGGTCGTGCGCGAGCTGGGATTGGTCGCAACTTTTACGGACGTGAATTTCAGTCGAGTGGGGGACGCCTTCGATGAGAAGGGGAATCTGAAAGACGAAAAGTACGTGGGCCGCGTAGCGAAGTTTCTGAACGAACTTGTCTGGATGTCCCGCGTGCTGCGGCACGGTCGCGACAATATCCCACCACTCTAAAAGCGTGCTGCGAGAATCGGATTTAGAAGAAACGTTTGCGCGTTCTGGTGGTCCGGGCGGGCAAAACGTGAACAAGGTTTCCACAGCGGTGACGCTGCGTCATCGGCCAACAGGAATCAGCGTAACCGTGCAGGATTCGCGTTCGCAGGCGATGAATCGGAAGCTGGCGCGAGAGCGGTTGCGCGCCGCGCTGGAGAAGCGCGAACGGAATCGGCGTGCCGCTGAAATTGCCCAGAGCGAAAAGATTCGGCGGAAGAATTCTCCGCGGCCGCGCGCCTTAAAAAGACGGATACTGGAAACGAAACGGAAGCGTTCGACCTTGAAGAAACTGCGCAGCACAGTCGCGGAGTGAAGCGGGCCCGGAAGAAAAAATCGAAGGGGATCAATCTCGGCGTCATCGGAACGGGATGGCCCGGCCAGCAGCACGCGCGGGTCATGGCGGATATTC
>JALZAX010000343.1 GCA_030948055.1 Verrucomicrobiota bacterium
TCTGCAAAGGCCGCTGACGAAAATGCCGAAGAGCGGCATGGTGCAACAGAAGCTGGGAGAAATTGAGCCGCTGGAAATTAAGGACGCTTTCATCGCCATTATCTCGTGGGAAAAGAAGCAGTCGAAAGTGCTGGCGGGTTTCCGCTTCAAAGGCGGAGAAGATAAGGTGGAAAAGATCATCGGCGAATGGCGCGAGCATATGCACCTGCATTCGCCCTTCACGCAGCATCAAACAATCGACTACGAATCGCACCGGATAGAAGTGGCCCACGAAGGTGAACTAACCATCGCGACGGTCTACGACGGTAATTGGTTTTTCGCAGGTAATGATGTCGCCACGCTCAAGACGTTGCTCGATCGCGCTGATGGACGGTTGAAAGATTCGGCCAGCACCTTAGCCGTCGATGAAAATTTCATCGCGGCGTCCAAGCATCTGCCCACGGTCTATGCAGCGCGTGCTTATGCGCGCGTCGATAAGTATTTCGACAGCCTGACGAGTGAACTCGCAAAAGATGATGGTAGTAGCGATCGCTTCACGCTTTTGCGAAAAATTCACACGATCTCGGCCGCCACCACTTTCGAAAACGGAAAGATTCGGGACCTCGTTTTCGTTGAGATGCCAAAAGCTGAAGAGGGCGAACTCACGCGCGCGTCGCTTTCGCTCGCGACGCATGACGCAATTTTCTACGCGGCGGGATTTCTCAAACTTCCTCATCGACTCCCGACGGCGCCGGGCGCGGCTCTTCCCGGTCTTCCTGCGGTGACGCAACGTTTCATCGGTGCTTTGAGCGCAAGCGGCGCGACGACCGAATCTTTCAAAGCGGCCTTCGGGACCGAAACAGGAGTCATCGGCGAGTGGAGTGCGAACGCGCGCATACCGATGTTTTTCGCGACCCTGCCGGTGAAGGATTTTGCAAAAGCGAATGAGTTCGTCGGCAAAATCGTTGGCGCGATGAGCGAAGAGCAACCGTGGACCCGATCGGAAAAGGATGGCGTGCAATATTTCTCGCAACCGCCTGCGAACCCGATGTTACCGATCGCAGCGACGATTGCGCTTTCGCAGGATCGCCTGGTCGGCGGACATGATCTCGCTGGGGTCGAGAACATCATGAAACGCGGCGCATCACACGGCTCCGAGCTGGTCGACTCGGACACTTTCAAAGCGGCCGAACACGCGCTCCCCGCAGGTAAAGATTTGTTCGTCTATGTGGATACCGCGCTGCTTTACGGGCGACTTGATGCGGCGTTGCGACCAATGTTGATCATGGCGGCCGCATTCATGCCGAACATCGCGGACACCGTCGATCTAGGGAAACTACCGGAACCCGAGATCGTGACGAAACACCTGAGCCCGATCACGATGATTCAACGCTACGAAAATGACGGGTATATTATGGAGTCGATCGGCCCGATCTCGCTTTTCCAAGCGGTGGGAGTTATCGGCGCCGGAGCCTCGGTCGGTAAGGATTTCTACAATCCCAAATAATTTTGACGATTTCTGCTTTACCGTGTGAGTCGATTTGACGCCATTCCCGAATGCGCGCGATTCTTCCTCTGCGGCTCACTGGCTCCCCGAGTCGGATTTGTTCGGCTAAGCGATAAATCTGCTGATTCCTAGCGCGAATATGTTATCTTTTGCGATCTTATGGCCATCCTGAAGAAAAATGCGTTTTCCCGTCGTGTTCCTGATCTCGTGACCGAAGAATTGGTCGCAGTTCTTTCTCGCCGTGCGTCTTTCGAGTTCAAGCAGCTCTTCGATATCGTGCACGAAAATCTGCGTGCGCGAAATGCGGCCAGCGGCGGCGAGGAAATGCTACGCCTGCGAGCGTATGAAAAACTTCAGAATCTGGTCTCGCGTGGCGCTGTGAAGAAGGACGGGAAGAAATACAAAGGTCTGCCATCGGCCTTGAAGCAAGCGATCCAGCCGCAGAATGGGCATATCCCTGCTCGGCCAGTCGTAACAGCGGCTAAATAAGGAAGCGACCAAAGGTCGCAACATGATCCGCGATTATCTTCCGGTTCTGCTCCACATCCTGGTGGCGATCGGATTCGCCGTCTCCGCTTTGCTGGTCAGCGTCTTGTTAGGCAAAGCTGGCCGGCGCAATCCGGTGAAAGATTCCGCTTACGAATGCGGCATGGTGCCACAGGGCGAAGCGCAGCCGCGTTTCAGCGTGAAATTTTACCTGGTCGCGATGCTCTTCATCCTTTTCGACCTCGAAATCGTTTTCATGTATCCGTGGGCGGTCGTTTACAAAGAGTCGATCGTGCACAGCAAAGCGATTCTCTGGAGCATGCTCAGCTTTGTTTCCATCCTGATGGTCGGCTACGTTTACGCGCTGAAAAAAGGCGCGCTCGACTTTAAAAAATAGCCACGGGACGGCTGACAATTTCGTAGGAAATCGAAGCGGGTTTCCGGCTTGCGCGACTCTTCTTCACCGCCTAAACCTTACACGCCATGGTGCACCACGTCGGACTCTTCAAGCTCAAACCCGAGGTCACGCCCGCGCGCGTGGAAGAGATGATGATGAACACGCGCATGCAGCTCTTGAAGATTCCCGAAGTGCTCAGCATCAAATGCGGCAAGCGCATTAAGCCCGACATGCCTTGGCCGTTCTTCATCGCGATCGATTTCGAGTCGATGGACAAATACGATATTTTTTGCGAGGACCCGGTCTACGTGAAGTTCATGGAAGAAGTGATCAAGCCGAACGTGGCTGACACCATCGCGCTCGATTTCGAAATGGATCCGGGCAAAGACGTCCAGTTTTCGTAAACCCGAAACCGAGTGCGACTCGGCTATCTCTATTCGCGTTATCCAGTCCTGTCGCAGACGTATTGCGACGCGGAAATGCTCGAGCTCGAGCGGCGCGGCATCGAACTCGTGGTGGCATCGATGTACCCGCCGAAGACGGAAGTGCGCCATGAATATCTGAAACGTCTGCAAGCGCCCGTTCGTTACGCCCCCGAGAAATCCGACCTCGAAAAGCTCGTCAAAAAAGCGAAACGCGCAGGACGTTGGCCGAGCGAGCTGATCGACCGTCATCACAAAAAATACGGGCCGGAATACAAAGCCGAGCTCCGAGCGCGAAACGCGCTTTTCTTCGTCGATCTTTTCGAGCGCGAAGGCGTTTCACACATTCATGTTCATTTTGCCAATCGCGCGGCGCATACCGCACTCTTCGTCA
>JALZAX010000344.1 GCA_030948055.1 Verrucomicrobiota bacterium
GCGTGAGCGTGATCGCCAGCACGGGAGTGGCCAACACGAGGATGAGGCTCGTCGTGTAGATGGTCCAGATGAAGATCGGCAGCCGAAACCAGGTCAGCCCCGGCGCGCGCATTTTGTGGATTGTGACGATGAAATTTAGCCCCGTCGCGATGGAGCCGAATCCCGCGATGAAAATACCTGTAGCCATCGCGATGACATGGCCGTTCGCGTAAGTGCTGCTGTAAGGCGTGTAGAAGGTCCAGCCGGTATCGACGCCGCCGGTGATGATGGAGAAAACAGTGAAGGCGCCGCCGATCATGAAGAGATACCAACTGGCCAGATTCAGTTTCGGAAACGCAACATCACGCGCCCCGATCATCAGCGGTAGGAGGAAATTGCCGAGTACCGTCGGGATTGATGGAATGAGAAAAAACCAAACCATCGTCACGCCGTGGATGGTGAAGAGCTTGTTGTAAGTCTCCGAGGTAACGAGATCGCCTTGCGGCGTGAGCAGTTCGAGCCGCATCATCGTCGCCGCCGCGCCGCCGATGAAGAAAAAGAACGTGATCGAAATCATGTAGAGCAGGGCGATGCGCTTGTGATCTGTCGTCAACAGCCAGGATGAGATCGTCGTCCGCACGTTCAGATACGTCGGCTGCTCGCGGACGACCGGCTGCGGAGCTGCTTGCAATGTTTCCGTAGTCACGGTTCCTCCTTGTCTCCGAGCGATTTCAGATACGCAATGATCGCGTTTAGCTCTTCTTCGCTAATTTGTCCCTGGAACGTTGGCATGATTGGTTTATAGCCGGCTGAGATCTGCTTGTTAGGCAACAGAATCGAGTCCCGCAGATATTGATCGTCGGCTGTTACGAGCGTGCCATCGGAGAGCGGAATTTTTCTGCCGTAAATTCCATCGAGCAGTGGTGCGCGAATGGTTGCGTTCGGCGCGTGACAACCACTGCAGCCGCGCGTGTGGAAGGCACGTTCGCCAATAGCGGCGAGCGAATCGGGCGCTGGTTGCTCCGAGAGCCACTTCGCTTGCGCCGCCGGTTCCATCACATAAACCCAACCGACCATTTTCGAATGACTCGTGCCGCAATATTGCGAGCAGAAAAGGTGGTATTTGCCCGGCTTGGTCGGCGTAAACCATTCGGTCGTATAGCGGCCAGGCACCACGTCTTGTTTGGTCCGGAAATCCGGGATGAAAAAGTCGTGGATCACGTCCTGCGACGTCATAATCAGCTTCACCGGTTGGCCGACCGGAATGTGCATCTCGTTGATTTCGCGACGGCCATCGGGATGCTGAATTTTCCACATCCATTGTTTGCCAACCACGTAGATCTCGGTTGCGCCGGCCGGCGGGCGCGACATGCCGAAGAAAACGTCGGCTGCCCAGAAAAAGAGACCGAGAAAGATGAAAAACGGAATGACCGTCCACGCGATCTCGAACGGCAATGGCCCGCTCTTCGGCGGTGTGCGATCTGCTTTTGATCCGCGACGATAGCGAACGCAGAAGAAGAGAGCGACGATAAGAACAAGAAACGCGACTGCGCCGCAAAGGATGAGCAGCGCGAAGTAAATGTAATCCACTTGTGGCGCGAAGTTGGAAGCCTGTGCGGGAAAGATTGTGCGGAGGAGCCGATGCATATCAGTGCGCGAAATGGCGTTCGCGACGGAGCGCCCAGATGATGTAACCAGCCAACACAACTACGGTGCCAATGCCTGCAACCTGTACCACTCGCGCGATCAGGAGTCCGTATTTTCCCGTCGCCGGATTGTAGTGAAAGCAGAGGAGAAAGACGCGGTCGGCCAGAGAGCCCAGGTGCTCGCGCGAAGCTTCGATGAGCGCGAGCCGGACATCACGCGGTGGGTATTCGATTCCCGGAAAATAGCGCGACACTTTGCCGGCAGGTGTGAGAACCATGATCGTGCTCGGATGTGCGAATTGCCGCGTCGTTTCGTCGTAAGCAAAACGATAGCCGACACTGCTCGCGAGCTGGTCGATCGCGGTTTGATCGCCAGTTAGAAAATGCCAACCGTTAGATGCCCCGGCGCGTCCATAGCGCTGGATGTAGATCTGCTTCTTGGCTGCCGCGAGCGCTGGCCGCTCCCGCGCGTCGAAGCTGACGACGACGATCTCGTACTCCTTGCCCGCGTCGAACTTCAACTCGTGTGCGGTTTGCAACACACCGTTGAGCACAAGCGTGCAAAGGTTCGGACATTCATAATAGGCGAGCGCGAGAATCACTGGCTTCGTGCCGAAGAAGCCGCCCAGTTTCACAGCGTTGCCATGTTCGTCTCGGAAGACAGCGTTGAGGGGAACCTGCGCATTGAGCTTCTGTTCGAGTCCGGCGCGCGCGGCGATTTGTTGCTGCGGCGTTTGTGCAGACGCGAGGTTTGCCAATACGATAATGATGATGAGAGCGAGACCGGACCGAATGGATGCCATATCGGCTGAAGTGCTCATGGCTTGGTCGCAGCGGCCTTGTCCTGCTGCATCTGTATGGCTGTCTTGTTGCTCGCGTCTTGCGTTCCGGGCCCACGCGTGGGCAAGCCGCGCCGCACGATCAGATCCATCGCGCGTTCGATCGGAATGCGGATAACACCAGCAGGTTTGTCGACCCAACCGTAGCTGTTGAGCTTCGCTTCTTCGGCGGTTTGGAATTGCTGCAGATCGACGGCCGGATTCGTCTGAAGTTGTGGTTGCGGCGCGATCGTATGCGGCTGCAACGCAATCCGCGATGGCGCGTCCGGTGAAGGATGTTGATGTTCGAAGATTTTGTATAACCCGGCGACTGCCAGATAAATGATGACGCTGGCCACAATGAGGCCGACAGCAAACCACGTCACCAAACGCACATTGATGTCGCGCGGTTCGTGGCCAAGGCGTTTCGCGGCCGAGTCAGTCACCATCGACGACCTCCAATAACTCGCGCGACACGAGTGGCTGTTGTTTCAAAAAATAAAAGAAGAGCGCAAACCAAAATCCTCCGAGCGCAAGCGGCACAGTCAGATCCAGCCAGTGCAAATAAATGCCGCTCGGATGGAACGACGGCGCGGTCAGCCAGAAATTATTGAGCACGTTAGCCGCGAGAATGAGGAGGCAGATGCGCGCGAGCGCGCGCGGATTGCGCTTGCGAGCGCGCGAGAGGAGGAGGAAAAACGGGAGCGCAAATTGCAGGGCGACGAGTGCGAGGG
>JALZAX010000345.1 GCA_030948055.1 Verrucomicrobiota bacterium
CAACAAATACTCCGCTACTGCATAAGGAATGAAATTGTCTGCCGGCGCTGTCGCCATGAATTGGATTTTCACGTTCAAGGTCGGCTTCTTGAAGATGTACATCCCGTCGGGAAGCGAATCGGGCACGCGAACAGCGAGATGGGTAACCGCAGTGCACAAGGCGACAAATAGCAGCCAGATTAGGAGAGAAGCCCGAACTTGCAGAGTTAGAGCCGGGAAAAGTTGCTGCCACACGCGGCGGCGAATGAGATAGAAGATAGAGACAGCCGCACAAATCATTGGCAACAGAATGAAGAGAGGACGCAATCGCCATGTTACGGCAATGAGAAGGCCGAATACGCCATGAGCCACCACTCCAGCTCCTATCCCGTAACCAATTAATTCAATACCAGCCAACCGCCCAAGCCGATGGCAAAGAGCTATGCCAACCGCGGAGACCGAGGCGAGGACCCATGCTAGAAGAAAATAGTCGGCAAACAGGGCAGGCACCTGCCGATGCTACTCGACGGGTCAACTAAGCAACGGTTCTGCTTTAGGCCGTGAGCGAAGTGACGCGCAGTCGCTCCTGCAAATCCGCGGCTTGCAGCGATTGAATCATTTCCTCCAGGTCGCCTTCCATAACTCGGTCGAGACTGTAGAGGGTGAGACCGATGCGGTGATCGGTGATGCGGTTCTGCGGAAAATTGTAGGTGCGAACTTTTTCTTCGCGGCCACCGGAACCAATCTGGGTTTTGCGATGCGCGGAATATTTCGCTTCTTCTTCCCGCTGTTTGTCCTCGAGCAATCGCGCGCGCATGATGGCGAGCGCTTTCTCTTTGTTCTTCTGTTGGCTGCGACCGTCCTGGCAACGCACGATGCGGCCGGTCGGAATGTGCATGACTTGAACCGCAGAGTCGGTTGTGTTCACGCCCTGACCACCCGGTCCACCGGCGCGGCAAACTTCGATGCGGAGATCTTCCGGTTTCAAATCGATGTCGATGTCTTCCGCTTCCGGAAGCACAGCTACCGTGGCGGTCGAAGTATGGATGCGGCCTTGCGCTTCGGTCGCGGGCACGCGCTGCACACGATGCACACCGCTTTCGAATTTCAGTTTTCGAAAAACATTTTCGCCCGAGACCTGGAAAATCGCTTCACGTAATCCGCCGAGTTCGGACGAACTTGATTCCAAATCTTCAATCTTCAGTCCCGCCGTTTCGGCGTAGCGGTGATACATGCGGTAGAGATCAGCCGCGAAAATTGCCGCTTCGCTTCCGCCCGTGCCAGCGCGGATTTCGATAATGGCGTCGCGGTTTTCGTTTTCATCCGGCGGCAGCAAAGCGATTTGGAAACCAAGCTCCAGTTCAGCGACGCGCTTTTCCAACGCCGGAATTTCCTCCTGCGCCATCTGCGCGAGATCCGTGTCGTTCGAAGCAGCAAGCTCGCGGTTGTCCTCCAGTTGGCGACGCGCGGTTTCGAGATCAGTGGTGAGCGCGAGCAATTGTTTTACGTTGGAGTGCTCGCGCATAATCTCGCTGGCGCGTTTTCGATTCTCGAAAAGCGTCGGATCAGCGATCTCGCGTTCCAGCTCGGCAAAGCGGCCGCGTTTGCGCTCAATTAGCGATTGGAAATCCATAGATGTACGCGCAAACCCCGAAATCTTTCGGGGCTACAATGCGCTGGACCAGCTAAGACTTGGTCGCGCGCGTTGCTTTCGTGCTGCCGTAGCGACGTGCGAATTTTTCCACGCGACCAGCAGTATCGACGAATTTTTGTTCGCCGGTAAAAAACGGATGGCAGGCGGCGCAGATGCCGATTTTAATGTCCGACCGCGTCGAGCGCGTATGATAGACCGCGCCACACGCGCACGAGATTTCGGTCTCGTTGTAATTGGGATGAATGTCCGCCTTCATGTTTAGAAACGAGCGACGAATTTAGCGCGATGAGGCTTTCGCGCAAGGGATGAAATCGACTGACGCACTCGTGATGGCATGGGAGAAAACGCTCTCGCGAAAGGCGAATGCGCCGGCGATTTTCGATACGCAAGGCGCGGTGGTGCGGACGTTTCGCGGCGTGGAGGAAAATGCGCGCGCCATTCAGGAAACAATCGCGCCTCGCGCCAAAGGCGAGCTATTCCCTATCGATATCGGCAATCGCCCCGAATGGCCGGCGATGCTGCTCGCTTGTTTGCGAGAGGGACTGCTCGCCTTGCCGATCGATTCTTCGGCGACGGAAGAACAACGCGCGGCCGCGCGGAAAATTTCCGTGCGCGGTTGCGGCGAAAAACGTCCGACGCTTTTGAAAGTAACATCAGGCACAACAGCTGCGCCGCGCGCGATCCGTTTCCGCAGCGAACAACTCCTGGTCGATTGCGAACAAATTTGCGACACGATGGAAATCACGGAGCGCGACATCAACTTCGCGGTCATTCCGCTTTCGCATTCGTATGGTTTCAGCAACGTCATTACGCCGATGATCATTCGCGGCGTGCCTTTTGTGATTAGTCGAGATCGCATGCCGCGCGCAGTGCTGGATGATCTCGCGCGCACGCACGCCACGGTCTTTCCCGGCATGCCGGTTTTCTATCAATCGCTTTGCGAAATGGGTGATCTGCCGGCGTTGTCGCACTTGCGTCTTTGCGTTTCCGCGGGCGCGCCGTTGCCGCGAAAAGTCGCGCAAACCTTTCGGGAGAAATTTGGTCTTTCGATTCATTCCTTTTACGGCTCATCAGAATGCGGCGGTATTTGCTACGATCGCGCAGCGGCGCTGGTCGAGGAAGGTTTTATCGGCGAGCCAATGGTCGGCGTGAATTTGCGACTGCTCGATCCAGGCGCGACTTCAAGTCAGGTCGAAGTGCGATCAGCCGCGGCGGGCGATGGTTATCTGCCGGAACCGGACGACAAAAAACTGCGCACCGGCCGTTTCGTTCCCGACGATTTGCTGACGACGAGCGGCGATGGGTTCCGCATCGTTGGCCGCGTTTCCGATGTCATCAATGTCGCAGGAAAAAAAGTTAGTCCCGCGGAAGTCGAAGCGATTTTGTTGCAGTTCGACGGAATTCGCGAGGCGGTCGTTTTTGGAAAACAGTCAACTCTGCGCAATGAAGAAGTGGCGGCCTGTGTCGTCGCCGAAAAAGAAATCGTCGAAAGCGAGCTACTCGATTTTTGCCGAAGCCGATTAACCGGATGGCAGG
>JALZAX010000346.1 GCA_030948055.1 Verrucomicrobiota bacterium
ATCAGCGCGAATCCCGACAACAGCAATCTGCAAGTCGCGAACGGCGGCGGCCTGCATCCGGCGCGGAATGTTGTGGGTGGCGATTTTCTACAACTCGTTAGGCTAGGTCTGCGCGATCCTAACGACCCGCTGATCCTTGATTCGATTGCCGTCATCGACGCGGTGATCAAATACGGTCTGCCGCAGGGACCCTGCTGGCGGCGTTACAACCATGATGGCTACGGTCAAAAAGCGAATGGCGCGGCCTTCGACGGCGCGGGCGTGGGCGGCTGCTGGCCTTTGCTTACGGGCGAGCGCGGTCACTACGAACTGGCGGCGGGTCGGGATCCCCTCCCCTTCATCAAAGCGATGGAACAGTTCGCTAATCAAGGCGGCATGATACCCGAGCAAGTCTGGTTTGCGGATGATGGATTTGGATTCAAACGCGGCGAACCGACCGGTTCCGCGATGCCGCTTTGTTGGGCGCACGCGGAATATCTGGCGCTCGTCCGTAGTCGGGACGAAGGCGCGGTGTTCGATCGGATCGCACCGGCCTACGCGCGTTACGTTGCGGGAAAACAACGTGGGTCACCATTCGAAATTTGGACAAAAGCGCATCGCATGGATCGGATCCAACAAGGACGAAACTTACGGATCATTCTTGATGCGCCTGCTGTCGCGCCATGGCGAGCAAGCACCAATCTTAGCGGCGAGATCGCCTCAACCGAGACCGGACTCGGACTTTACTTTATCGATTTACCGACGGCGGACTTGCGCGGCGGCGCAACGATTGAATTCAGTTTGCCTAACGAGTCTAACCTTGAGATTCAGCGGGCGGAGATTGTCGGCGCGACGTAAAAACGGTCAGTGTCGCAGCGCCACTTGATTGGCGTCGCCGCGTGCAAAGATGGCGTCCAGATCGCTCAAGACCTTACTCGGCCCAAGGTAAGTCTTGCCCTCGTAACTATGAGAAACCACGCGCCCGTCTGAATCGATCACCACCAGACAGGGAATGCCGGCCCCGGCATATTTTTGCACCGCTTCCTTTTCGGCCACCTTGTCGAATCGCACGGCAGGCCACGGCATTTGCGCGTCACGCATGTATGCTTCCATGGAGGGTTCCGATCGATCATTGCTGATGAACAAAATTTCGAACTCCGGATGCTCCGGTGCGACGCGGTTATAATAATCCACCAGCGTCGGGGTAAACTTTCGGCAACTGGGACACCAGCGCGCCGAGAAATAAAGGCCAATCAACTTTTTCTTGTCGAGCGCCTGGTCATTGAACGTGCTCAACAATCCATTCCGCGAGGTAACCAGATCGCCCTTGATCTGATCGATGATTCGATTCGTCGGCGCGACTTGTGGCAGAGCACTATCGGTCTTCCGCGCGATTTCATTTTGATTTCGCGCCTCAATTTTTCGCGCCTGCTCTGCTTGTAAATTGCGCAGCCTGCTTTTTGCGGCCAGGTCACTTTCGGCTGCGACTGCTTGCTCCGGTGATAACCCGTACGCGCCACCGCGCAGCGTTGCGATCAAGTCCGACGTCGCGCCTGCTTGCGAAAGCGCTTTCTCCGCCGCAGCATCCACCGAGCCCAGAAACTTTCGCGCGGCAATTTCCCGCGCCACGGCTTCTGAGGAGTAACCGCTGCGCAACATGAGACTGACATCTTTGACCGTCAGCGGCGGCAACGTACTCGCGTAGGCAACGCACGCCGCCAAACCGGCAACGAGAGCGACGATTGATTTTAACACGCTGCTATTTTAAGCAGAAGATGAGCCATCACTCGCTCTTGCGGCGGCGGCGATTTCGCGAGCTCGATTGGAAAGGCGGGGGCGGGAATCGAACCCACGAATGGCGGTTTTGCAGACCGCCGCCTTACCACTTGGCTACCCCGCCGTTGCGACCGGAGACTAGGAGCGTCGCGTCGGAGTGTCAACGTCACCGCCGCGAGACTGCGATTGATTCGACATTTCGCGCAACTATTGAAACTTCCAACGACATGCCCTCCCGATCTTCGCAACTGTTCGCCGATGCGCGCGCGCGAATTCCCGGCGGTGTGAACTCACCGGTGCGCGCCTTTCGCGCGGTTGGCGGCGAGCCGTTTTTCGTCGAACGCGCGGAGGGCGCGCACATCTGGGATGTAGATGGAAATGAATTCATCGATTACGTCGGCACTTGGGGCCCGGCGATTCTCGGCCACGCTCCGCGCGTCGTAATCGAAGCCGTAAAAAACGCGGCGACGCGCGGCGTCAGTTTCGGAATTCCTAATCCACTCGAAGTAGAAATGGCCGAACTCATCTGTCGCTGGGTTCCCTCGATCGAAAAAGTCCGCATGGTGAACAGCGGCACGGAAGCGACCATGTCGTGCGTGCGGCTGGCGCGCGGATTCACGCAGCGCGACAAGATCCTCAAGTTTGATGGCTGTTATCACGGCCATGTTGATTCCTTGCTGGTGCAAGCCGGCAGTGGCGCGCTGACTCACGGGCAACCGGACAGCGCGGGCATCCCGGCCGACTTCGCGCACCTGACGATATCTCTGCCCTTCAATGATATCGATGCGATTCGCGCGGCTTTTCGCGCAAACAAAAACCAGATCGCCGCGGTCATCCTCGAGCCGATTCCGGCGAATGCCGGACTTTATTTTCCGCAGCAAAATTTTCTCGAGCAACTCCGCGACGAATGCGCGCGCGAAGGCGCGTTACTTATTTTCGACGAAGTCATGACCGGCTTCCGCGTCGCGCGCGGCGGTGCCCAGGAACTTTACGGGATAAAGCCCGACCTCACTGCACTTGGAAAAATAATTGGCGGCGGCTTGCCGGTCGGCGCTTTCGGCGGCCGTGCGGAAATCATGAACCACCTCTCGCCCGACGGTCCGGTGTATCAGGCTGGCACTCTTTCGGGCAATCCGCTCGCTCTGGCCGCTGGTCTGGCGCAATTGCGCGAGCTGGAGCGGATTGATGGTTGGCGAATTCTCGAAGATCTCGGAAGTCGATTCGAAGAAAGCGTCCGCGCGACGCTGTGCGACTTGAAGCGGCCGCTTACCTTTCAGCGCATCGGCTCGATGTTCTGTTTGTTTTTTACGAACGAGCCCGTGCGCGATCTGGCGAGCGCGCAGAAAAGCGATCGCGAATTGTTCGCGCGCTATTTTCATGATTGTCTCGGCGGCGGCGTCTATTTTGCGCCG
>JALZAX010000347.1 GCA_030948055.1 Verrucomicrobiota bacterium
GGAAGGACTGAGTCGCAAACATGTTTTCGAAGCATGTCACGCTGCGCTCAAACGACTGCGGGTCGATTATCTCGATCTTTATTTTTGTCATCGACCGGATCCGAATACGCCCATCGAAGAAACGGTCCGCGCGATGTCTGATCTCGTTAGGCAAGGAAAGGTGCTTTACTGGGGCACCTCCGAGTGGAGCGCGGAGCAGATTTCTGAAGCGCACAAGATCGCGCGCGGTTTGCATGAGGTCCCGCCGACGATGGAACAGCCGCAATACAACATGTTCCATCGCGAAAAAGTGGAGAAAGAATTCGCGCCGCTCTACGAGACGGTCGGTCTCGGCACGACCATATGGTCGCCGGCGCCTCGGGATTACTCACCGGAAAATATAACGAAGGCGATCCCGGCCAGACGCGCATCTCGCTGAAGGATTACGAATGGTTGCGCGAACAATTCCAGAATGACGAAGCGCGTCGTCGTCTGGCGAAAGTGAAACAGCTCGCGAAAGTCGCAGATGACCTCGATACAACGTTACCTAAACTCGCGCTCGCGTGGTGTCTGAAAAACCCGCGGGTCAGCACCGTCATCACCGGCGCGTCGAAGCCGAAACAAGTGCGCGAAAATATGAAAGCGATCGAAGTCCTGGAGAAACTGGACGAGCAAGTAATGCGGCGGATCGAAAAGATTCTAGCCTGACCAGGCGCTCAAAAAAGCGTCGATCAACTCCGGTAACTCATCGCTGTAACCTCCTTCGAGAACCGCGCCGGCGGGAATTCCTGATTGGCGCAGCCATTGTCCGCAGGTGGCGAAATCTTCGGATTGCAAAGTCATCTCTGTGATTGGATCACGCGCATAGGCATCGAAGCCGGCGGAGACGATGAGGAGGTCTGGCTCGAATTCGCCTAACGAGTGCAAGGCACGTTCGATTTCCGCCATGTGCTGCGCGCGGAGGGTGAGCGGGCGCACGGGAAAATTGTGGATGTTGCCGAAAGAACGCAGGCCAGTCCCGGGATAGCCCGGCGATTGATGAACGGAAGCGAAACTGATCTGCGCGTGGTTCGCGACAAGCGCTTCCGTGCCATTGCCATGATGCGCGTCGAAATCCCAGATGGCCACGCGCTTTGCACCACTCGTTAGGGCATCGAATGCGGCCACGGCGATGTGATTGAAGTAGCAAAACCCCATGGCTTGATCGCGCGTCGCGTGATGACCTGGCGGGCGCATCAAACTGAAACTTTTCTCGCCTCGCATGGCTGCGCGCGCCACTTCCACGGCCGCGCCGCTCGCCCTCGATGCGTGCGCGAAAATATCTGGATACGCTGGTGAATCGGCGTCGAAATCCTGCAGTCCATTTTCGATCGCATCGACATGCGAAGTCGAATGGGCGCGGAGTAACATCTCCCGAGTCGCGGACGGTGGGTCTCGCCATTCCCAGTCCGGATGCCTTTGCCTCAAGAATGGAACGGTGGCGGCAATCCGTTCCGCTCGCTCTGGATGACCCGCTCGCGAATATTCTACGCAACGCGGCTCGTAAAAAATTAACACGCGTTATTTTTCGGTCTTCGGCTTTTCGGGCGGAATATCTCCTGGCGCACCTGTCGCAGCATCACTCGTTAGGCCGCGGCGCTCCAGGAGTGGCTTCAAGTCTGGATCACCACCGGTGAAATTCCGGAAGAGATCGAGTGCATCCTGGCTGCCGCCGCGGGACAAAAGCGTCTGGCGGAAGCGATCGCCGTTCTCGCGCTTCAAACCGCCATGTTGCTTGATCCATTGTACGGTATCGGCATCGAGCACTTCGCTCCAAAGATAGGAGTAGTAGCCGGCGGAATATTCGCCGGCGAAAGAATGGGAGAAGTAAGGCGAACGATATCGCGGCGGGACGGGCGCGAAATCGACACCGTCCTTTTTCAGAGCGGTGGCTTCGAAGGCCATTGCATCTTTCGGGATCTCGCTCGGTTTTAGCTGGTGCCAGGCCTGGTCGAGCAAGGCCGCGGATAGATATTCCGTGGTCTTGAATCCTTGATCGAATTTTTGCGCAGCGAGAACTTTATCTAGTAATTCCTGCGGCATCGGTTCGCCGGTTTGATAATGTTTGGCGTAGTTCTGCAAGATCTCCGGCCAGCTCGCCCACATTTCGTTTACCTGCGAGGGAAACTCGACGAAATCGGTAGGCACTTTAGTGCCGGCAAAAAACGGATATTTCACGTGCGAAAACATTCCATGCAGCGCGTGACCGAATTCGTGAAACATCGTCGTTACTTCATCGAAGGTCAGCAGGGTGGGCTTGCCCGCAGGTGGTTTCGGGATGTTAAGATGATTGGCGACCACAGGGCGTTCGCCTAACAAGTCGTTTTGGGAAACATATTCGTTCATCCAGGCGCCGCCGCGTTTCGATGGCCGCGCGTACATGTCGGAGATGAAGAAGGCGAGCGATTTGCCATCGGCATCGAAGACTTCAAAAACCCGCACGTCTTCCTGGTAGACGGGAAGGTCTTTGCGTTCTTTAAACGTCAGGCCGTAAAGCTGGTTGGCGGCGTAGAAGACGCCGTCTTGCTGCACGTGATTAATTTCGAGATACGGCTTCAGCTCACTTTCGTCGAAGTTGAATTTCGCCTTGCGAACTTTCTCGGAATAGAAGCTCCAATCCCACGGCGCGAGTTCGAAATCCCCGCCTTCATCTTTTATCACGCTTTGCATGTCGCCGGCTTCGCGTTTGGCATTTGCCACCGCGGCCGGGGCGAGATCGCCTAACAAGTGGTTCACCGTAGGAACGGTCTTGGCGGTCTGATCTTCCAGCTGGTAATCCGCGTGCGTCGCGTATCCTAGCAGGGTGGCGCGCTCGGCCCGCAGGCGCGCGATTTTGATAATTGTTTCACGGGTATCGAACTGGCCGCCTTTGCTGTTACGCGCGAGCGAAGCTTTCATGATGCGCTCGCGCAGCGCGCGATTTTCCAGCGAGCTGAGCGCGGCCTGCCCGCTGGTATTTTGCAAAGCGATGAGAAATTTGCCTTCCTTCTTTGCCTCCTTCGCCGCATTGGCCGCCGCCGCAATTTCGTTTTCCGGCAGGCCTGCGAGGTCGGCGCGATTATCCACGAAAACGCCGTCGGCATTTTTTTCTTTCAAGACATCCTGCGAGAACTTCGTCTGCAGCGTGGCCAGCTCGGCGTTCATCG
>JALZAX010000348.1 GCA_030948055.1 Verrucomicrobiota bacterium
GGGCCAGAGTTATTATCCGGGCTCTCGGGCCTTCTTTGCCGAGCCGGGACGTTCCAGATCCTTTGCTGGATCCGACGCTCGAGTTGCACGATACGAACGGCATACTTATCGCCACGAATGATAACTGGAAGGTGAACGATCACACCGGGCAATCATCGGAGGCGGAAGTACGCGCCAGTGGTCACCCACCCGCTGACGATCGCGAATCAGCTATCGTCACCAGTGTGACTCCAGGGGTTTACACCGCCATTGCGCACGGGAAGAATAACACCGTCGGTGTGGCCTTGATTGAAGCTTACCTTCTGCCTTAAATAGAAAAGCCGCCGAGGCATTTGCCCCGGCGGCTTTTCGTTGAGTAACCTTAGGTTATCCCAAGTTAAGCGAGTCGAGGGTCGGCTCATCAATGACCGCAGTGGTGTAAAGACCATTGTCAGCTTGATAGGCAGTAAGTGCCTGGCGCGTTAACGGCCCAAGTAACCCGTCTACTTCGCCCCTGTAGTAACCTTGTTGCTGTAGAAGAGCCTGCACGTCCGCGATCACTCGATCCGGCGGCTCGGCGCGATGACCGACATAGATCGGTCCATCATAAGGATAGTACTGCGCGGAACGGTCATAACCCCAGGCCGGATACCAGTAGCCATCGTTCAAGTAGTAGGCGCCGCCGCCAATGATCTCTACCTTGGTATAATGCGAGCGATAGTATCCCTGATCGTGCATCTCGGGACGATAGCTGCGGAATTTTTCGTATTGTTGGCCCTGCCAGCGGTCGCTACCTTCGATGCGGTAGCTCTGGTTGAAAGTAACTGTTGGAACCTTCTCTGGCTTAGCTTCTGCCTTAAAGGTGGCGTGCTCGGTCCTAATCTTTTGCACGACCTGCGGATCCGGCTTCTTTGCCTGAGGATTGACCTTGTTCGCCTGCGGACTAGCTCCTGTAACTGGTGAAACGGCCGGAGTAGTCGAGGTAACTGGAGTTGCGGCTGCGGTGGCCGTCGGGGAAGCGGTAGCTACGCTAGCCGGGGTGGGGCTCGCCATCTTCGTCGCCGTCGCGGTGGCGCTTGCTGCCGGCGTTGCCGTCACAGCAGAAGTGGTTTGCTCTTTCTTACGTTCCTCTGCCTGTGCGGCACTCTTACGAGTGGCGTCTTTTCCACGAACCTTTGTCACCGGAGTAGCTTCAGGACTCGCTAGAGCTTTCGGAGTGCTCTTAACTTCCACGGGAGTTTTTGTTTCCGCGTGTTCTTTGTGCGTCGCCTCAGGCTTAGGCATCGGCTTCATTTCCTTTTCCACCTTCGGTTCGGTGGCTGGTTTTAATTCCTTGCCCGGATGCATTTCAGTCGCGGGCGGCCGTGCTTCTTTCGCGGGCTTGCGTTCGCCTTCGGCTTTCTTTGGCGGTTGCGGCGATGTCTCCTCCTGCTGCGCCATCGCACCGGCGGCCATGGCCAGGGAGCAGCTAATCAATATCGTGATGAATTTTTTCATGTTAATCTTTTGTCGGTTTCCTTTGTTATCTATTCACATTCTTTGCGTCGCCGAGCGCTTGCTCGGGACCGGGAAGCATTCCCCAAAAATGATTCGTAAGAGCGACCGCTTCTGGTTCCACCTCGCTAAAGATCGTTTTGAGATCGACTCTTCCGCTGGAATCGGCGTGTGCAATTGCTATCCTTCTTCTCGTTAGGCGAAACCGATGGATCGTATGAAGGAGAAGCAATTGGCGACAATGCCGCCGGCCCGCAGTGATCGTTGGAAATTCCTGCGCGATCTTGTCGTCTTTCAGGTCAAGATGTTGGTCAGTAACGTGCGCGATTTTGCGCTAATGCCGGTGTCGTTAGGCGCGGCCCTGCTCGATTTGCTCTCGAAAGGCGAGCGGGAAGGGGCGCTCTTTTATCGGGTGCTGCGCTGGGGCGCACATAGCGAACAGATCATCGACGTCTACAGCGCGATCGAGCAGCAGGATGCGACCGTAGTGAATCCCGACTACACCATCGACGCTGTGATCGCGCGTCTCGAGGGCGTGTTGGTGCGGGAATGCGAAAAAGGCGGAACGGCCGCGAGCGTGAAAGCCGCAATGGATCGCGCGATCGATCAACTGCACCACGAAACCAGCGGTCCGCGGGCAAAAGCGGCCGCGCTGGTGATCCGCGCGGGAGACCAGTTCCGCGGGAAATTTGAGAGCGGCAGCAAACCTGAGACGCTACCGGAATAGGTCTCGTTAGGCAAAACCGCGCACAGCCGTAGACAAGCGAATTCGTTTGTTCGACGATGGTCGAACGAAATGAAGGGCAATCTGGAGGATGGAGCGATCGGTGGCGCGGAGACAAAACGCTATGTCATTTGGGCGGCTGCGATTTTTTTGCTACTCGTGATCGGCGGCGCGCTTTTCTTAAATCATTTCCTGGCGCGCCTAGTTGAAACGGAAAAACTGCGCACACTCATTTCCGGGAAAACAGGCAAAGAGCTGGGCGGCAGCGCGGGATTTTTGCGGCTGACCGCGCAAGGTTTCAATGTCGAATCGCCTGGGATGTTGGTCACCGCCTCGCCGCCGCGCGCCTTGCGAGAGCTGCGGGCGAATCACTTATCGGCAAGCCTGAGTTTACTGGAACTCTGGCGCGGGAAATTCCGCATCGAGGAGCTATCCGCGCGCCATGTGCAGGCTGCCTATGGAGACGAGGCAGCGCGCTTGGTTAATCGCTCGGAGTTTTCTTCACCGGAAATGGTTCCTCCTTTACAAACGGAAACTCCGCTCAGCGTTGATATCCGCAA
The DNA here is from genome assembly GCA_030948055.1 of Verrucomicrobiota bacterium. Classification (GTDB taxonomy): domain Bacteria; phylum Verrucomicrobiota; class Verrucomicrobiia; order Chthoniobacterales; family UBA10450; genus JACCTI01. The sequence goes on from JALZAX010000348.1 coordinate 2,758, forward strand.
AGTGTCGATCGCGCGGGCGGATCTTTTCTGGCAGGACCCGAAGAAGGATGGGGGACAAATTCACGACGTGGAGGTAACTTGTTTTCCGGACGGCAAGAACCTCGTCGTGCATGGAAAAGGGGGGCTGTTTCATCAGGCGAAATGGCCTGAAACGCGCGTGGCCAATTTCAAATTGTACTACGCCAAGCCGGCACTGCGCATCGATGAAAGCCAACTCGCGCTAGGCGAGCGCGGAACAATCGATGTCCGCGGCGAATTCAAGTTCGAAGAGAACGCCTCGCTCGATGTGCAGATGAAGTTCGAGCATTGTCCGATCGCGCCATTCCTGGCCAAGAACAATGGCGATAAAATCGATGGCAGTTTTGTAGGCGACGCGCATTTACAAAAAATGGTGGGCAACAC
>JALZAX010000349.1 GCA_030948055.1 Verrucomicrobiota bacterium
GCCAGTTTTGGTCTGCTCTCGTTCCGCGAACGTTCCGTGCGCGACATCCGCAGCGTCTTGTTTGTCTTGTCCGCCGCGGTAGGAGTGTTGCTCGCGATCGCGTGCTCGAATGTCGCGAATCTTTTGCTCGTGCGCGCGACCGCGCGGCGAAAAGAAGTGGCGTTGCGCGCCGCGCTCGGTGCCTCGCGCGCAAGATTAGCGCGACAATTCATTTCAGAGGCGTTGCTTTTAACATTGGTCGCAGGCGTGCTCGGCACCCTGCTCGCCTCCTGGAGCGTGCATGTGATGGTGGGTCTTTATCACGGCGATCTGCCGCGCGTGGGCGAGATCGGCGTAAGCACGAATGTTCTGCTTTTTACTCTTGCGATTTCAGTTCTGCTCGCGCTCGTGCTCGGACTTGTTCCCGTTCTGCATGGGTCGCGTCGTGATTTGCAATCCAATCTGCAAGACGCGGGACGCGGCAGTTCTGGATCGCACACACGAGCGCGTAATTTTTTCATCATCGCGCAAGTCGCGCTGACGTTGATGCTGTTGATCGGCGCAGGTCTGCTCGGCCGCAGTTTTCAGCGCCTGCTCGAGGTTGATCCTGGCTTTCGCGCGGAAAATGTCGTGGCCATGACGGTCTTGCTGCCGCAACCGGAAGAACCGGCGGCGCTGCGCTCGCTCGCGCAATTTTATCATCAATTGTTCGAGCGCCTCGAGGCTCTGCCGGGCGTAACAAATGTTGGGGGAACGAGCGCGCTGCCCATGAGTGGCGACGGGGCCAATGGGACTTTCCTGGAAGAACATGGCGGCAAACCCGCGGAGACAATGAAAGAACTCGTTAGGCAAATGGACGCACTTTCGCCCAGCGAACGCGCGCGCGATGCGGACTATCGCGCGGCCAGTGCCGGCTATTTTGCCGCGATGGGAATTACGCTGATTCGTGGACGCGTATTTCAAGAGAGCGACGGGCCCGACGCGCCGCATGTTGCACTCGTTAGTCAATCGCTTGCGCGACGCTATTGGCCCGACGAGGACGCGATCGGTAAACAGATCCAGTACGGAAACATGGATGGCGATCTGCACGTGCTGAACGTCGTCGGCATCGTCGGCGATGTGCGCGATGGCGGATTGGATCGCGATCCGCGACCGACGGTTTACACAAATTATTTTCAACGCCCCGCGGCCACGGCGGAATTTGCCATTGTCGTGCGCGGTCGTGGCGACATCGCCAGCCTAACGAGTGCAATGCGACGCGAGGCGCGCGCCTTGAATCCGGAAATGCCGACGAAATTCCAGACGATCGAACAAGTCGTGGCCGCGTCATTCGACAATCGCCGTTTCAGCATGATCATGCTTGCCGTTTTCGCAGGCGCGGCGCTGCTGCTGGCGATGGTCGGACTTTACGGAATCATGTCTTACATTACTTCGCAGCGCACAACGGAGATCGGCATTCGCATGGCGCTGGGCGCGCGAGGTGGCGACATGCTGCGGTTGATTTTGCGACAGAGTCTGATTCTAGTCGGCGCGGGAATGACAGCGGGAATTATCTTGTCCCTCGGCGCGACACGCGTGCTCGGCAGTTTTCTTTTCGGGGTGCGGGCGACTGATTTAGGGACTTATTCTTGTGTAATGGGGTTGCTCGCACTCGCGGCGCTGGCGGCCAGTTATCTTCCAGCGCGCCGTGCAATGCGCGTCGATCCGATGATCGCATTGCGCCATGAATAAGTCGTTAGGCGCCCTCGCGCTCTTCGTTTGTTTTTGCGTTTCCGCCTCCGGCGCGCTGCTTGAGGAAATCTCGGACAACACTTATCCGCTGACGCCGAATGGTTCAGTGAGCGTGCGAAATGGAGAAGGCATCCTCTACATTTACTCCTGGATGGAAAATTCCGTCCGAGTTATCGCGCGAAAAAGGGCCTACACGTCTGAGCGATTGAATGGAATTTCGGCCGAAGTTTCGATCAACGGTGATTCAATCAGTATCGGCACGACGTTTCCGCCGAAGCCACAGGGGCTCAGTCTGGCCGATCGTTCCGGCACGATGGATTACGTGATTTTCGTTCCGCAAAAAGCCAGCGTTTCGGCGGAGCTAGCGACCGGCGAACTGATCGTCGATGGCGTTTACGGACAAACAATCGACGCGCGCCTAACGAGTGGTCGAATGATAATGCAAAATTGTTTTGCCGACACTCATGCGAATGTCGGCGAGGGCGGACTCTATATTATTTTCGGTTGGTGGGAAGCCAGGCGCTTTTCTGTTTCGGGGAACATCGCGCGCGGGCACGTGAACCTGATTATTCCTTCTGCCGGCGTGTGGCAGATCGACGGCGAAAGCGGCGACGGGAAAATTTCTAATCAATTCGCGCGCGATCCGGAGCCGAAAGATCGGATGGGCAAAATGCGCGTGACGATTGGTGACGGGAACGGCGCGGAATTCAAATTGCACGCCGCGCACGGCAACATCGCAATTCTGAAAAACGAATAGCAGCGGATGATCGGAGACATTCGGTATGCAGTGCGGATGCTTCTGAAAAGTCCCGCGTTTCTGATCGTCGCCTTTCTCGCGATCGCGCTGGCGATTGGTGTGAACACCACCATCTTCGGCGTGGTCAACACGCTGCTGCTGCGTCCGTTGCCCGTCGGTCATTCCGAGGAGTTGGTGCAAATCTACACGCAGGATGCGCGCAACGGTCGTGCGCCGAATTCGTATCTGAACTATCGCGATTTCGCCGAAGAAAACACAGTTTTCTCTGGCATGGCCGCCTATCAATTTGTGCCGCTCGGTTTCGCCAACGGCACGGAGACGACCAACATTTTCGCGCAGATGGTCAGCGGAAATTATTTTTCGTTGCTCCAGGTCACGCCGATTCTCGGTCGCGGATTTTCGCCGGAAGAAGACAGCACACCGAACGCTTATCCGGTGACTGTTTTGTCGCATCGCTTTTGGAAAAAAATCGGCGGAGACGAGGACATTATCGGCAAAACAGTCACGTTGAATGGACGCAAGTTCACCGTCATCGGCGTGGCGCCGGCGAATTTTTGTGGGACGGACGTGGGGGTCTCGCCGGACCTGTGGGTCCCGATGGCAATGCGCGCCTGGGTCACGCCCGGCACACAGGATTGGTATGAAAATCGACGCGCCTTGATGTTGAACCTGATCGCGC
>JALZAX010000048.1 GCA_030948055.1 Verrucomicrobiota bacterium
GCCCCGGTGAAGTGGCGAGCAGCTGTTTCACCTGCTGCAGATCCGAACTGTTCGCACTCGGCGAAAACTTCAACGTAATCTTCGAATGTCCGTTGCTGCTCGCGCCATTGGCTGCGTCCGCTTTCAGCAACTTCGCCTTGTCAGCCGTGGCGCGCATGGCGTCGTCGCGATTGTCGAGTTTGCCTTGAATCGCGATCACGCGTCCCGGCGCGAGAAAGTCTGCGACTTTCACGTAAGTCTCGTTCCACAAAACAACTTCGAGCGTGCCTGTGAGATCTTCCACCCAAACCACCGCGAATGGTTTTCCTTCCTTCTTGGTGAACTTGCGATCGACCTGCGCGAGCGCGCCGGCGATGCGGAATTGCGAACGGTCCTGCAATTCGCCTAACGAGTTGATGGTTTGATAATTTCCTTCCGCGATCGTTTTCGCGTAAGCGTCGAGCGGATGTCCCGTGACGTAGAATCCGAGCAATTCTTTCTCGTACGACATCGTTTCATGTTGCGACCACGGAATGACCGCACGCGCGGCCGACTTCGGCGTGGGCGCCGGCAAATCATCGAACAGCGAGACCTGTCCGCTGGCGCGATCGCGATGCGACGACGTTGCCGCGGCTAACGATTCGTCAATCGCGGCAAACAATTCCGCGCGATTGCGGCCGACGAAATCGAACGCGCCCGCTTTCACGAGACTCTCCAGCATTTTCCGATTCGCGATCCGCGAATCGAGCCGCGCGCAAAAATCCTCCAGCGATTTGAAATCGCCGCCGTTTTCGCGCGCGCGAATGGCCGCCACCATTGCGCTTTCACCGACGTTCTTAATTGCGGCCAGTCCGTAACGAATCGACGTAGAATTCTCCGGCGTGAATTTCAGCGCGCTATGATTCACATCCGGGGGCAAAATCGGAATGCCCATCCGTTTACATTCACCGACGAAAACGGAAATCTTGTCGGTGTTATTGATTTCGTTGCTAAGCAAGCCGGACATGAACTCGACCGGATAGTTCGCTTTCAAATATGCGGTTTGATAACTGATCAAACCGTAAGCCGCGCTGTGACTCTTGTTGAATCCGTAGCCGGCAAATTTTTCCAGCAAATCGAAAATCTCGTTCGCTTTTTTTGCGGCAATTTTGTTCGTCCGCTCGCAACCCTCGATGAAGTTCGCGCGTTCCTTCCCCATCTTTTCTTTGTCCTTCTTGCCCATGGCGCGACGGAGCAAATCGGATTGGCCTAACGAATAGCCGGCTAGCTTGTTCGCCGCCGCCATGACCTGCTCCTGGTAAATGAGAATGCCGTAAGTCTCTGCGGCGATCTCTTCGAGCAACGGGTGCGCATACTTCACCTTGCCGCTTTTCTTCGCCCTGATGAATTCCGGAATCAGATCCATCGGGCCCGGCCGATAAAGCGCGATCAAGGCGATGATGTCGTCGATCTTTTGCACGTCGAGCTGCTTGGAGACGCTGGTCATTCCGCCGGATTCCATTTGGAAAAGGCCGATGGTTTCGCCGCGATTGAAAAGCGCGAACGACTTCGCGTCATCGAACGGAATATTCTTGAGCGAAAATTCCGGTTCGCGTTGCCGAATTAATTTCAGCGTGTCATCGATCACGGTCAGCGTTTTTAGACCGAGAAAATCCATTTTCAGAAGACCGAGATCATTCAACGGACCCATCGCGAACTGGCTGATGACGTCGGTGCCCTTTGTGTCGCGACAGAGCGGGACGTAGTCCGACAAATCGCGATCGCCAATCACAACTCCGGCTGCATGCACGCCGGCGTTGCGCGATAAACCTTCGAGCACGAGGGCGTAATCCCAGAGCTGTCTCGTCGAAGCTTCGTTCGCGATCGCTTTTTTCAAATCAGGAGTCTTTTCCGCGGCGGAGGCGAGCGTGATGTTCAACTCGTTCGGAATCATCTTCGCGATCCGATCGGCTTCGCCGTAACTCAAACCGATCACGCGACCGACATCGCGCACCACACTCTTCGCCTTCAGTTTTCCGAACGTGATGATTTGTGAAACGCGACGCTCGCCGTATTTCTGCCGTACGTATTCGAGCACTTCGCCGCGACGCGCTTCGCAAAAATCAACGTCGATATCCGGCGGTGAAACGCGTTCCGGATTTAGGAAGCGTTCGAAGAGCAAGTTGAATTGCAGCGGATCGACGTCGGTAATTCCAAGCACATACGCCGCCATCGAACCGGCCGCCGAACCGCGTCCCGGTCCCACCGGAATGCCGCGCTCTTTAGCGAAGTGGATGAAGTCCCAAACAATCAGAAAGTAACTGACGAAGCCTGTCTTCTCCAGCACATCGAGCTCGTAATCGAGCCGCTTGATCAGCTCTGAATCGAGCCGTTCACCGTAGCGTTCGTGCAACCCTTTGTAGCAAAGCTCGCGCAGATACGCTTCGCGCGTCTTCCCTTCCGGCGCGGGATACTCAGGGTATTTCGATTTGCCGAATTCAAGTTCAAGATTGCAGCGCTCTGCAATTTCCACCGTGTTCGTGATCGCTTCCGGATGCTCGCCAAACAACGCGCGCATTTCGTCGGCTGATTTGAAATACAACTCCGGCGTGTAACGCATGCGGCGTTCGTCGTGCACCATTTTGCCGGTGCCGATGCAGATCATGACGTCGTGCGCATCGTGATGATGGCGTTCGAGAAAATGCACATCGTTGGCCGCGACTAAGCCGAGACCGAATTCTTTCGCCAGCGTTGGCAACACGCGATTGCATTTGTGTTGCGCTTCAATGCCGTGGTCGTGCAGTTCGAGGAAGAAATTCTCCGCGCCGAAGATGTCGCGAAATTCGGCCGCGCTCTGCCGCGCTTTCTCCATGTTGTCGGACTGAATCGCCATGTTGATCTCGCCCTTCAAACACGCGCTCATGCCGATGAGACCTTCGGAATGTTTCGCGAGAATCTCTTTATCAATCCGCGGCTTGTAATGAAATCCGTCGAGATGCGCCGTCGAGATCAGCTTCACCAAATTTCGATAGCCGGTCGCGTCCTTCGCCAGCAACGTGAAATGATACGCCGCATCGCGCATGTTGTTCGGTCGATCCTTAATCGAGCCCGGTGCCATGTAAGCCTCGCAACCAATGATCGGTTTTATCCCGGATTTTTGCGCTTCCTGATAAAATTCAATCGCGCCAAAAAGATTCCCGTGATCGGTAATCGCCACCGCCGGCATCTCGAACTCCGTCGCCTTTTTCATCAGCTCCTTCATCCGGATCGCACCATCGAGCAGCGAATACTCAGTGTGCAGGTGGAGATGAACGAAGGAATCGCCGGGCATTATTGGCGACTATAAACTCCGCATCGAGTGCGGCAAGGAATCGCGAAAAAATTCGCGGCGCGCGCGTGGAAATTTTTGCCTAACGAGTGGTTCGTCGCGGTAGATTCTGGGGAGCACAGGCTGCCAGCCTGTGGTTCGCGGCAGCTTGCCGCGAACATTCTGGGCGGCGTGACACAACTGGAGACGAACCGTTTCGATCTATCGCATCGCTCCGGCCGTCCGGCAGGCTGCCGGACGGAACAGGCTGGCAGCCTGTGCTCCCCGGAAGCTCTGATTACCCGCTGGGGAACATGGGCAACCACTCGTTAGGCACGGCGATCCTCCGGGGAGCACACGCTTGCAGCGTGCTGGTGATCGCATTCTGCGATCACGAACTTTCCTCGTCGTCTCGCTACATTTATCCGATTCGATCAACTGCGAGCCGCCTTTTCACAAAAGTTCGTCTTCGCAAAATGCGAAGACCAGCACGCCACAGGCGCGCGCTCCCCGGAATGTAGCTCCGACGGCCTCGGGGTGGAAAATTACAAAATTTTTGCGCTGAAACGGTGCAAAAAATTTGAGTGTTGCGCGCTGCGCGTCACGTTGTTAAGACACGCGTGCCGCGGTTGGCCTCCGAATTAACTTTTGCGACCCGCAGCTTAGCACCCATGAAAAAACTCGAAGCCATCATCAAGCCGTTCAAACTCGAGGAAGTGAAGGAAGCCCTGGCCGAGCTCGGCATCGAGGGCATGACCGTAACGGAAGTGAAAGGCTTCGGGCGACAGAAAGGGCACACCGAGATTTATCGGGGCAGCGAATACACCGTCGATTTTTTGCCGAAAGTAAAAATCGAAATCGTTCTCGCCGATGAGATGGTCGAGAAAGCGGTCAATATCGTGGTGAGCGCAGCCAAGACCGGCAAAATCGGTGACGGAAAAGTTTTCGTTCTCCCAGTCGAACACGCGGTCCGTATCCGCACGGAAGAGATCGGCGAAAAAGCCGTTTAGAAAACTTGCGCCGCCGTTCTGTCTTCGCTCCACGAACTTCGGCGGAGCGTCGCCGATTGTTTTGCCTAACGAATCGTTCTTAACCTAAAACCACGCACCATTCCCATGGCCAAAGACAAAAAATCCGCATCCGATGTCAGCAAGATGATCAAGGATCACGAGGTCAAATTGATCGACTTCAAGTTCACCGATTTGCCCGGCAGCTGGCAGCATTTCACCACCACCCTGACCGAGTATAACGAAGAGATTTTCACCGAAGGTCTCGGTTTCGATGGTTCGAGCATTCGCGGTTGGCGGGCGATTAACGCCAGCGACATGCTCGTTATTCCGGATGCCTCAACTGCGTGGATCGATCCGTTTAATGCCGAGCCTACCTTGAGTTTGATTTGCACGATCGTCGATCCGATCACGCGCGAACCGTACGATCGCGACCCGCGCGGTGTCGCAGAAAAAGCCGAAGCCTATTTGCAAAGCACCGGCATTGCGGACACGGCCTCGTTCGGACCGGAAGCGGAGTTCTTCATCTTCGACGAGGTGCGCTACAGCAACACCGGAAACTCTTCGTTTCATTTAGTCGATAGCGCCGAAGGTCATTGGAATTCGGGCAAAGAAGAGTTCCCAAATCTCGGTTACAAGATTCGAGCGAAGGAAGGTTATTTTCCGGTCGCGCCCGCCGACACGTTGCAGGATTTGCGGAATGAAATGTGTCTCGAGTTGGAGAAAGCCGGCATCCCGATCGAGCGACAACATCATGAAGTCGCCACCGCGGGGCAGGCGGAAATCGACATCCGTTTTGCCCCGATGAAGCTGATGGCCGATCACCTTCAGTATTACAAATACATTGTGCGCAACGTCGCCAAGAAGCACGGCAAGACAGTGACGTTTATGCCCAAACCTCTCTTCGGCGACAACGGTTCGGGAATGCACACGCACATGTCGCTTTGGAAAGAAGGTAAACCGCTCTTCGCCGGCAACGGCTACGCGGGCCTGAGTGAAATGGCGCTCTTCTTCATCGGCGGAATCTTGCGGCACGCGCCCGCGCTGACTTGCCTAACGAATCCAACCACCAACAGCTACAAGCGACTCGTCCCTGGATTCGAAGCGCCAGTTAACCTCGCCTACTCCGCGCGCAATCGTTCCGCCGCCATTCGCATTCCGACTTACTCGGCGAATCCAAAGTCGAAGCGCATCGAGTTTCGCACGCCCGATCCAGCGGCGAATCCATACATCGCCTTCTCCGCACTCCTACTCGCCGGCCTCGATGGAATCCAAAACCGCATCGATCCCGGCGATCCGCTCGACAAAAATCTCTACGAACTTCCGCCGGAAGAACTCGCTCAGGTCCCGAGCGTGCCCGATTCACTCAGCGGCGCGATCAAAGCTTTCGAAGCCGACCATCAATTTCTTCTCAAAGGCGACGTCTTCAATTCCGACTTCATCGCCAATTGGGTCGAGATGAAACAAAAAGAATACGACGCGCTTCGTCTTCGCCCGCATCCGTACGAGTTCGCGATGTATTACGACGTGTAGGTGAAAAAAATCCCAAATCCCAAATCCCAAGCTCCAAAGAAGCTCCAAATTCCAAGCTCCAAAGATGATTCAAATCGCTTCGGGCTTTGAAATTTGATGCTTGGGATTTCTTTGGGATTTGGAACTTGGGATTTGGGATTTTCGGGTGTTTAATGGTGTCATGAAACGTTTCGGTTTCCTGATCGCCGTCGCCGCTTGTTCCATCACCGTCAATGCCGCCGATGAGTATCACTTCGGTCGCGCGCGGCAGGCGCTGCTCCCGCGTGATGCGTGGGGAGTTTTGCATAACTCCAAAGAGCTCAATGAAACCGATTTTGCGGCGCGCGAACCGTGGCGTCTTTTTTATTACAATAAGTCGCGACGCGAGCTGGAGAAAGATCCCGCTTACATGGGCGCGGTGCAGGAGGCGCTACATCGCAATGGTTACTATTGTGGACCAATCGATGGCGTGATGTCGGATGAAGTAGGCAACGCCATCGCACTTTTGCAAAAAAATTACGGCTATCGAGTGAACGGTCTGCTGACCATTTCGGTGCGGCGAGCCTTGTATCTCCCCTAGCCTCGCCGCGAAATGCCTTGCCATTTCTCTGCCGGGGCAGATGTTAGGCGCATTCAATGAACCTCCTCGCGAGTTTGATGAATTTCGGCGGGCCGGACCTGATCGTCATTCTTCTGATCGTTCTCGTGCTTTTCGGCGCAAAGAAATTGCCCGAGTTGGCCAAAGGCATGGGACAGGCGGTCCGTGAATTCCAGAAAGCCAAAGATGAATTCACCGACGAGTTGCATAGCGCCGGGAAAACGGATGTGGCGGCAAAGCCGGCCGCGTCGACGGTTCCAGCAACACCGCGACTGGAGAATGCGCCGACCACGGAAGTTCGACCAACCTCGAGCGAGGTAGTCGAGCCCGACCAAAGAGCCTAACGAGTCCAGTCAGAGCTTCGCGATTGACTTCGCGATTCGTTGCGACACTTTCGCAACTCGCGTTTTATGTCCGACCCGAACCTGCGCCAGCGCATCAAAGAAATGCTGGTGAAAAACTTAATGCTGCAGGTTACGCCGGAACAAATCGGCGATGACATGCCGCTCTTCGGCGCGGGTGGTTTAGGACTAGACTCGATCGACGCGCTTGAGCTCGTGGTCAGCATGGAAAAAACCTTTGGCGTAGGCGTGCCGAATTCTGAAGTGGCGAGCACCGCGCTGCGCACAGTCAACACCATCCACGACTACATCGTGGAAAAACAAACCACCGTCGCCGAAAAATAGCGCTTCAAGATGACGGTGCGCTCCGAGTTCGATCGAGATTTGTTGCTCAACGAACCCGGCCGGACCGCTCGATTAATCGGCGAGTTTTACGAACAGTATCACGACGAGCCGGTTTCGTACGGGACTTGTCGCCGGCAGCATGAAGAAATTAAAGCTGCGTTTTATCGCGACTGCCTCGTAGCAAACAATCACAACGCCGACAGCATGGGACTGGATGTCGGTTGCCGCGGCGGTCTGTTGATCAAACTCGTCGGCTTGATCAGTTGGTACGGCATCGACATTAGTGCCAGCGCGCTGCAGGCCGCGCGAGATTTGGGTATACCGTGCGCTGAAATGGATTTCACCGCGCAAATCGGAATCAAGGATGACAAATTCGACGCCGTCATGATGACCGAAGTCTTGGAACACCTTCCTTATCCCTCGATCACCGTGCGCGAGGTCTATCGCATTCTTAAAAAAAATCCCGCGAGTGTTTTCTGCGGCTCCGTCCCGCTCGATTACCATTTGCACCGCCGTTGGAAAGTTCTGCGCGGCAAACGTCTTTCCGGCGAACAAACCCATGTGCATCATTTTTCCTTCAACGAACTGGATCACTTGCTCCGGCATTATTTCGCGAAGGTGGATTATCTCCCGCTCAGCGGCACCGCAAAACGTCACCCGCGGCTTCGCCTGCCCTACAACCATTTCGTTCGCGATATCGCCTGGGCTGCTTCATCGCCCCATTTGCGAGTCGAAGAATGGGAAACTCGGCGCCACCAGCATTAACGGAACGCCGTTCGTTATCGCTTAGCCCTCTGCAGTTTCGAGTTCCGATAAATTGATCGCGTCGATCAATTGCCGGAAGCGTCCGAAGCTGCGGCGATGCGGCGTAATGATCAGCCGCGGCAAATCCCAAATCTCGGGCTCGTTCTTTTCCTGCCGCAGCGCTGTGCCCTGCACGATTTCGCCTTTCCGCACGATATCGCGGAACTGCGAATTCAATTCCGTCACTGCCTTCGCGGACAATCGGCGCGCCAGTCGAATCACCAAATAGTCACCGACCCAGCGCGCGGACTGATAGATTTTGTAGAACTCCAAAATCTCATTCACCGCCTCGCCAGCATCGTGCACGATTTTGAAAAGCGTGAAATCCTCCGCGCCGATCAAGCCGAACTTGAACAAGTGCTCGGTGAGAAACTTCATCCACGTCTCCCAATAGGTGCCGTTCGGTGCATCGACCATCACAATCGGAATCACGCGCGCTTTGCCCGTTTGGATCAGGGTTAACACTTCGAAACCTTCGTCCATCGTGCCGAAGCCCCCGGGGAAAAGTGCGAGCGCGTGCGTCTCTTTCACGAAGTTCAGTTTGCGCGTGAAGAAGTAGTTAAAGTTAATGAGCTTCGGATCGCCGTGGATCGTCTCGTTCGCGCGTTGCTCGAACGGTAAACGAATGTTCAACCCGAAACTGTGTTCGCGGCCCGCGCCCTTTTGCGCCGCGCCCATGATCCCGTCACCGCCGCCGGTGATGACCATGTAATTTTGTTCGACCATCTTGCGCGCGAAATCTTCCGCGACCGCATACTCCGGCGCGGTCGGCAAGGTGCGCGCCGAACCGAAGACGCAAACTTTTCGGAATTGCCGATAACCCGCGAAAACCTTCGCGGCATAACGCATTTCCTTCAGCGAACGGTTCATCAACTTCAGGTCCGCGGTGCCCATGCGATCGCGCGCCATTTTCAAGACGGTGATGATCATGTCCTCGACCAACTCAGGCGATTTTTCCGCGCCCCATTCCGTCACCAGCTGATGGATGCGCGCGTCCCATTCCGGCCCCAGCGTGGATTGACGCCGGCTCGGCTGATCGTGCGTGATACCTGCGGTAAAATCTTCCATGGAGAGCACGCCTCGCGCGGGCTGTGAATTGAGCAGTTGTTAGACCGCGATCAAGTCCGCCAGGATTGTTTCGATATTTCGGATCGGCAGCGAATAGTGCCCCGCGTTTTCAATAATGTGCAACCGACAGTTCTGAAATCGTTTCGCTAATTCTTCCGTCAGGCGAAACGAAAACGTCCGGTCGTTTTTTCCATGCCATAAATGAATTGGGACGCGTACTTCTTCGACGGGAAATCCCCAGGGCTGCGCATAAATTTCCGCGTCCGCGATTACCCCATCCACCGACGCAGCCCAGGCCGCGCGCGAACTTTCGAAACACGATTCGAACGCGCGCCGATCCCGCAGGGCCTCGGCATCCATCCGTTGCAGGATAAGGCGGAGAAACGGGCGACACCGTAACGACATCTGCAGCGACGCAATAGGCCGGGCGATTCGAAACAAGGCGCGCAATAATTTCGGATTGCGCCCCTGCAACGCCAGCATGCGCCGGTGCAGCCAAAAAAGTCCCGCGTGATCGGTTAGCTCCGAGATCGGTGGCACACCACTGGCAATCGCGATCGCTTCCACTTTATCCGGCAACTTCCACCCGGCGACATAGGCATAGGGGGCGCCCCCTGAAATCGCCAGCATGCGGAATTTCTTGATCGAAAGATGCGCTACGAACGCAGACAAAACGTCCGGCCAATCCAGCAACGTTCGCGCGTTTACGAACGATGATCCCCTGATTCCCGGACGATCCGGCGAAATAATCCGAACACCCAGACGCTTCGCCGCATCGTCGGTTAGTTGCGCCATCGAGCGCGAACTCGGCCAGCCATGACAAAAAATAACCGGGAAACCCCGCGGGTCGCCGTATTCATCGTAGGCCAGGTGACTACCGTCCCCGAGTCTTACGATCGCGCCGCGAACTTCCATCGCCGAACTGTAACCGCGCCCGTCTCGACAGCGCCAGCCGCGCGCGTTAACTTTCATCTGTTGCGCACAGTAAGCATCTGCGTTGCGTATTAGTTAATATGAACGAGAACTCGCAGCCGCCTTTCGGCAAGATCAGTGTCCACGGCAACGGAATGGGCGCGCCGACTCCCGAGATGGTGGAGAAACGCGCCCGCGAGATCGCGCTAATCGACGAGCGAAATCCGGACGAATTTACCGATGCTGATTGGAGCAAGGCGCAGCGCGAATTGATGGGAAGGGAAATAATTCCCCCCGCCGAAGATCACGATGAGCGCACCGACAGCATGATCGATCGCGACGAAGTTCCCGATGAAGCTGGCCATCGCGTACCGCGCGCCGGTTTCGAAGATGACGATGAAAGTCTCGGCGCGCATTTGGTCGAAGACGGCAACGAAGAAGCCGCGCACGACCAGATGGTCGAGGCCGCGCGGGAAGATCAGCAAGCGGAAGGTTAGCTGCCCTTGAACGGTACTCTCACCGTCGAACGGGAGGTCGCTGCGCCGGGGCGCGCGGAGAGATTGATCGCGCGTTTTCGTAAAGTGCGCGACTTCAGCACGCGCCTTTGCCGCAATTTGCAGCCGGAAGATTTCGTCGTGCAATCGATGCCGGATGTGAGCCCGACGAAATGGCACCTCGCGCATACGACGTGGTTCTTCGAAACCTTTGTCGTTAAACAATGGATGCCGAGCTATCAGCCGGAAGTTCCCGAATACGCTTTCCTTTTTAACTCCTATTACAACGCCGCCGGCACGATGCATCGGCGGGATCTGCGCGGCTTGATCTCGCGGCCGACCGTCGAAGAAACAAAACGTTTCCGCGCGCAAATCGATCAGTGTGTTATCGACTTGTTAGGCAAAGCAGACGACGCGCTACTCGCAGAGATGGAGACGATTGTCATTCTGGGAATTCATCACGAGCAACAACACCAGGAACTGCTCGTCACCGACATCAAACACGTCTTTGCGCAAAATCCGCTGCACCCGCTATTCGAAAAGAACGAAGTCGTCTCGTCGAAAGTTTCACCGATGAAATTCGTCGAGTTCGATGAAGCGACCGTTACCATCGGTCACGCTGGGAGCGAATTTTCCTACGATAACGAAGGTCCGCAGCATCGCGCTTTGGTTTTGCCATTCGCACTTGCCTCGCGCCCGGTCACCAATGGCGAGTATCTCGCTTTCATCGACGCCGCCGGATACTCGCGCTCGGAATTTTGGCTCTCGCTAGGCTGGACCACTGTGCAAGAGCAACGGTGGGAAGCGCCGCTCTATTGGACGCGGCACGAAGGACAATGGTGGAACTTCACGCTTTCCGGTTTTCGTCCGGTCGAAGAATCCGAGCCGGTCACGCATCTCAGTTATTTTGAAGCCGACGCTTACGCGAATTGGGA
>JALZAX010000049.1 GCA_030948055.1 Verrucomicrobiota bacterium
GCGCGCGCTCATGAGTCTAACGCGCGCAAAATGATCGAGGCGTTCGTCCCGCCAAAGCCGAAGGAGTTTGAAAGGACAGTGAGAATTTTCTCGGCCCGCGATTGGTTGGCGACGATGTTCAAATCCAACTCCGCATCACCGTCGCGAAAATTAATGTTGGGCGGGAGAAATTGTTCACGCATGGCGATCAGACTGATGACCGCTTCAATCGCGCCGGCGGCGCCTAACGAGTGACCCATCATCGCTTTGGTTGAGCTGATCGGCGTGCCCACGAAGAGTTCGGCAATCGCTTTTCCCTCGGCTGCGTCGTTGAAAGGCGTGGCGGTGCCGTGGGCGTTGATGTAATTGATTCCATCCGCGGAAATTTTCGCACTCGTTAGGGCGGCCTCCATCGCTCGACGCGCCCCGCTGCCGGAGGGGTCCGGTTGAGTGAGGTGATGGGTATCGGTTGAAATTCCGTAGCCGACGACCTCGGCGAGGATATTTGCGCCGCGCGCTTCTGCATCGGTAAGATTTTCCAATGCGAGGACCGCTGCGCCTTCGCCCAGAACCATTCCGCTCCGGCCGCGATCGAACGGTCGGCATTTCTCCGGAGTCGATGCCTGTAGAGAGTCAAAGCCGACGAAAACCAGCTCGGAGATGGCGTCGTAGCCGCCGGTTAGAATACGTCGGTATTTTCCCGAACGAAGGCATTGGAAAGCGTGTCCGATAGCGTTGCTGCCCGAAGCGCAGGCGTTGGCTATCACCTGGCAGGGCGAAGAAATTCCGAGGGCGTCTTGCGCGTCCATCACCGCCTTTTGGGGAGTGTAGTTGGCAATGAGTGAGGGCACACGGCGGAGCGAACCGCCTCGCTGCAGCGCACGGTAATATTCTTCACCAAAGCTCATGCCACCACTGGTCGTCCCGACGACCGTAAGTTCCGGTTTGAAATCCGGCGCCTGCGCCAAAGCTTCGCGTAAAGCGAAGATCATCATCCGCGACGCGCGATGTAAACGGCGCGCGCGCGGGCCGGACTCGCTCTCGAGCCAACCCTTAGGGACCTGGCCCGCGGTCTTGCAGCGACAGTTCTCCACGGGAAACGATGTGACCTCGCTGATGCAATCCCGACCGGAGCGCAATGCTTCCGCGGTTTCGACCAAACCGAGACCTAAAGGGCTGACGACCCCGGCCCCGACAATGGCTACCCGCTGGGGGTGTCTTTCTGGTGTCTGAGGCTCAGGCATTTCAGCGGTTTGAAGCCCCGAATTCCGCTTGCGTTCGGGCGTGGAAAGGACTAACGATCACGCCTACGAAAACGGTAGCTCGGGAAGTTGGTGGATTGTCAGTTGAGTTTATCAGTGGCGATTTGAAATCCGATGATCGGGAACAGTGACCGCGTTGCGTTTTCCACAATAAACTCAGATGGGTACTAAATTATACGTAGGAAATCTTTCCTTCAACACGACCGAAACCGATCTTCAGGATCTTTTCGCGCAGGCGGGACCCGTGCAGGAAGTCACGCTCATGCAGGACAAGTTCACCGGTAAATCGCGCGGCTTCGCCTTTGTCACAATGACAGCGGAAGCCGATGCGCAGAAAGCGATCACCGAGTTCAATGGCAAGACGGTCGAAGGCCGGCCGTTGACGGTGAACGAAGCGCGTCCGCGTGAAGCTCGTCCGCCAGGTGGCGGAGGCGGCTACGGTGGTGGGGGCCGCAGTGGCGGCGGCGGCGGAGGCGGCTACGGCGGTGGTGGCGGAGGCTACGGCGGCGGTGGCGGCGGCTACGGTGGTGGCGGCGGGGGCGGACGTCGCGAAGGCGGTGGCGGTGGCGGACAACGCCGCGGCCGGTAATCGCAATAAAACTTTAACGAAAAGCGTCTGGAGGAAACTTCAGGCGCTTTTTTGTTGCGCCCCGCGGCCAGAGAGAATCAAATTTCCGAAACCTAAGACGCATTTTGTGCGCGAGTTACGATACAAGGAAAGACAGGAATAACCTCAACCTCAGGATCAACGTATATGGCCGATCAAGAAAATAGCGGAGCTTCATCCGAAAACAGCGAATCAAGTGAGAACGTTCCACTTCCGTCCATTTCGAAAGAGGCGGTAGGTGCCGCGACCGGCGCTGTGCTCGGTAGTATCGCAGGCCCGGTGGGCATGGTTGTCGGGGGCGTTATAGGTTCGATGGCCGGAAAGCGCGCTGCTGCTCCGGCGGCATCGCAACCAGCCGCGGTGAAGACTACAAAAAAGGTCGTCAAATCCGCCGCGAAACAAGTGAAAAAGGCCGCGAAGAAATCGGTTAAGAAGGCCATTAAGAAAGCGAGCGGAAAGAAATCGTCCGGCAAAAAATCTCGCGGCGCGAAGAAATCGTCACGTCCGAAAAAATTATCTCGTAGCGCGCCTCGTTCGGCCAAGAAATCAGCTGGGAAAGCGACTAAGAAAACTGCGCGCAGGAAAACAAGCGGCAAAAAGTCATCGGGATCGCGAAAGAGTGCTGGCAAATCAGCTAAACGCGGCGCAGGTAAACGTCGTCGTTAGTCGAAATGGGCAGGAGTGGATTCGAACCACTGAAGGCGTAAGCCAGCGGATTTACAGTCCGCCCCGTTTGGCCACTTCGGTACCTACCCGGTCTGGCGCGAGCGTTCATATAGGCTCGCGCGTTCGGGGTCGCAAGTTGCGATTTAGCCGAAAAACTCCGCAATCGCTTCCACTACGAAGCTCTGTTGCGCGCGCGTGAGTTCGGGAAAAATTGGCAGCGCCAAAGTCTCGCGCGCAGCGCGTTCCGTTTCCAGTAAATCGCCTTTTCGATAACCGAGCTGCGCAAAACATTTCTGCTCGTGCAGGCCGAGCGGGTAATAGATGGCGGTCCCGATATCTTTTTTCGTCAGGTGTGTCTGGAGTTCATCGCGGCGCGCGCTGCGAATAACGAATTGCTGATAGATGTGATGATTCGTCAGGCCGATTTCACGATACGGTTCCGTCGGTAACTGCACACGACTCGTTAGGCTGCGGTCTGTGAATTCCTTTCGGTAAAAATCTGCCGCGTCACGGCGCGCAGCCGACCACGTATCCAGGTGCGGTAACTTTACTTTTAGGATTGCCGCCTGGATTTCATCTAGTCGGAAATTGCCGCCGACAAAGTGATGAAAATATCGCGGCTCCATCCCGTGTTGGCGACAGACGCGCAGCTTTTGCGCAAGAGCATCGTCGCGACAGGTGATCATCCCGGCATCGCCCGCTGCGCCGAGATTTTTTGACGGATAAAAACTGAACGAACCAACTTCTCCCATGGTTCCGGCTTTTTGGGCTTGTCCCTCAAATTGATACTGAGCTCCGATTGCCTGCGCTGCATCTTCAACCACCACCAAACCGAACTCCCGGGACACGCGAGTGATCGCTTCCATCTCGCAGCACAGACCGAACAAATGCACCGGGACAATCGCCCGCAGAACATGACCCTGTTCGTTCACTAACTTGCCGCTCCTATCGCGGCGACATTTTTCCTTTAGATAGCTCTCAATTGCTGCTGGCGAGATGTTGTAGGTCGTCGGATCGATATCGACGAAAACCGGCGTGGCGCCGACACGCGCGACGCATCCGGCGGTGGCAAAAAAAGTGTAGGCTGTAGTAAGAACCGCGTCGCCCGGGCCGATACCCAGGGCCATAAAAATCGCGAGCAGCGCGTCGGTTCCGGAAGAAACGCCAATGGCATGCGGCGCGCCGCAGTAATCCGCCATCGCCCGTTCAAACTCAGTGACCTTCGGCCCGAGGATAAACGATTGGCTTTGCAGAACCGCGTCGATTTCCTTCCGCAATTCGTCGCCTAACGAGCGGTATTGTTCGCTGAGATCGAGCAGAGGCACCCGCATGGTGGGCAAGCATGGCAGCATCGAATTTTCCTTCAAATCCGAACTTCGTCAGAGCCGTTGACCGGCGCACGGCGCTCAGTTAGCATCCCGGCCATGTCTCTTCTTCGCGGGCTATTTTGGCTCGCCCTATTTGTCTTCTTCGCCTTTTGCTTCGTCGTGCTCTTCGAGTATGGCACGAGCGATTTCAGCAACGGTTTTAAGACCGAATTCGGCAAGGTGAAGACCTACGTCATGCAATCGGCCAAGTCGGGCAAGAAAGACGACAAGGCTAAGAAGTAGTTACTCGACGAACTCGAGTTGCACTTTTCGATCGAGTAACCCGCGAGCTTCTGCGCGTCCGAGAAATTCGCGAATCGCCGCGCGGCCTTTGTCGCCATAATCGCGCGTGTAATCGTTCACATACATGCCGATAAATTTTCCCGCCAACTCGCTGTCCATGTCGCGCGCATAAGGCATCGAGTGCTGCACGGCCTCGGCGCGATGTTTCAAACCGTAATCGATACTTTCCCGCATGATCTCGAGCAGATCATGTTGCACGGCGCGCGGAATATCTTTGCGCAAAACATTTCCGCCTAGCGGCAATGGCAACGACGTCTCGCGTTTCCACCATTCGCCGAGATCAATAATTTTAGTGAAACCCGCTTTGGCATAAGTCAGTTGACCTTCGTGAATAATCAGGCCGCAATCCGCGCGACCGCTTTTCACCGCATCGAAGATCTGATCGAACGGCACAACCACATAAGGAAACTTTGGGCCGAGGAATAATTGCAGCGCAAGAAATGCACTCGTCATCTTTCCGGGAATGGCGATGGTCTTGCTTTTCAAATCGCTCGTTAGGCAGTCGTTCCGCGAAATAATCATAGGCCCGTAGCCATCGCCCATGCTGGCACCGCACGGCATGAGCGCATACTTGTCGCTCACATACGCGTAGGCATGAATGGAGATGGCGGAGATGTGCAATTCCCCACGCATGGCACGTTCGTTCAAGGTCTGAATGTCTTCGAGCCGATGTTCGAAACGATAACCGCGCAGATCGATTTTGTTTTCCGCCATCGCGTAAAACATGAAAGCGTCATCCGGATCGGGAGAATGTCCGAGCGTGAAAAAATCCGGCATGGGCGAGCACGCTAAGCGCGCGCTGGGAAGGGCGCAATTGCTCAGCCGCGCGTCGTGCGTTAGCCATTCTCCGCGTGCATCCGCTCGAATCCATCCACCAGCTGGCCTGTCCGGATTGCGATGCGCTCCTGCCGGCGCCTTCGCTGGAGGAAGGCGAAAAAGCGGTTTGTCCGCGCTGCGTCGCGCCACTTTTGAGTTACGAGCCCAATGCATTGCATCGCACCGCCGCACTGGCTTTTTCTTCCGCGATTCTTTTCGTGGCCTCGAATTGTTTTCCGTTCATGACTCTCGAGGCCGGTTTTCGACGGAGCGAAATGTTGCTCTGGCAAAGCGCGTCCGGTTTGGAACAACAAGGCTACCCGTATCTCGGTGGCGCCGTTTCGATCTTCATTATCGGCGCGCCCTGTTTGCTGATCGTGGGCTTGTTGTATTTGATCATGCCGCTCTTTCGGAATCGCCGGCTGCCAGGCGCGTTCACGATTTGCAAATGGGTCCTGGCTGCGCGGCGCTGGAATATGCTGGAAGTTTTTTTGCTGGGAGCACTCGTTAGTCTGTTGAAGTTAGGCAAGCTCGCGAGCCTGACTCTGGGCACTTCCTTCTGGTCGTTCGTCGCGCTCATTATTTGCCTGACTGCGGCGATGGCTTCGATTCATCCGCGCGAACTTTGGACGCGTTTGGAAATGGCGGACGCGTGACGACGGAATTTTCTCCCGAATCCGCCGCCGCGCGCGGCTTGGCGCTTTGTCATGTGTGCGGTTTGGTTTCGCCGGTCGAGGAACAACGTTGTCCGCGCTGCGCCGGCTCGCTCCATCTGCGACGAAACCATAGTTTGCAGCGCACCTGGGCGCTGACCATCGGCGCGCTCATCCTTTATTTTCCAGCGAATCTTCTCCCGGTCCTGAAGGTGGAATCCTTCACGGGCGATTCGCAAAACACCATCATGGGCGGCGTGATTCAATTCTGGCAACAGGCCGATTATCCGGTTGCGATCATCATCTTTGCCGCCAGCGTCGTCATCCCAGTTTTGAAAATCATTTCCATCGTGGCGCTTTGTTTGGCGGCGCGCTCCGGCCGAAGTCCGCGTGGGATGTCGCGCCTTTATCGCATCACCGAATTCATCGGACGCTGGTCGATGGTCGATGTGTTCGTCGTCGCCATTCTGGTCGCGGTCGTGCAACTGGGCTCGACCATTTCGATCCATCCGGGCGCGGGCGCAATCTCGTTTGCTGCGGTAGTAGTGTTAACGATGTTCGCCGCGATGAGCTTCGATCCGCGCTTGATTTGGGATGCCGCGGCGCGCTTCCATTTATCCGAAACCCCATAGTCGTGGACGAAAATCCAACTCGCGCAGAGAACGGGCGGCCTTTGCGACCACTCGTTAGGCCAACGCGCCGCGTCTCGCCCATCTGGATTATTCCGATTATCGCCGCGTTCCTCGGCCTCTGGCTGGCCTGGAAATATTATTCGGAACGCGGGCCCGAGATCACGGTCCATTTCGAAACCGCGGAAGGCGTGGTTGAAGGCAAGACTTCGATCCTGTGTCGGAGCGTCACCGTCGGCACGGTCAAGACGATTCGCCTGGCAGAAAATTTGAAAGGCGTGATCGTGACCATGGAAATGACGAGCGAGGCAACGCGCCTCCTCACAAAGGATGCGCAGATTTGGGTGGTGCGTCCGCGTTACGGCGGCGCGGGAATTTCCGGCTTGAGCACGATTGTTTCCGGAAGCTACATCGAGCTCGAGCCTGGAATCTCCAAGGAACCGCGCCGCGATTTCGTCGGCCTCGAGCAACCGCCGGTGACTCCGAAAGGCGTGCCCGGTTTGCATGTAACTTTGTTCACTGAGGAAGCCGGCGGGATTACGCCGGGAACCTCGATCGTTTACAAAGGATTGGACGCGGGAAAAATCGAGTCACGCATTTTCCATCCGGAAAACGGCAAGGTCGAGTTCCGCGCTTTCATCTCGGCCGACTACGCCAAACTCGTTAGGCAAAATACCAAGTTCTGGAACGTGAGCGGAGTCGACGTGCAAATCGGCGCGAACGGATTGCATCTGCATGCCGGCACGCTCGAGTCGCTCTTGCTCGGCGGCGTCACCTTCGGCCAGCCGGACGGAGCGAGCTCGTCCGCGCCCGCGGTGGAGGACGGCGCCAGCTTCACGCTTTACGACAGCATCGACGACACCAAGAAATTCGCGATGCAAAACAGCATGCCGTACCTGCTGCTTTTCTCCAACAGCGTGCGCGGCTTGAACGAGGAGGCGCCGGTCGAATTCCGCGGCGTGCGCATTGGCACGGTCCGCGGCGTGTCCTTTCGTTATTTGCCTAACGACCCCGAACGCCGCGTACCTGTTCTGGTGCAAATCGATCCCGGTATCGTCACGAGTATTCCCTCGGATAATACCGGACCGGCTGAGGAATTTGTCGATCGCGCCGTCCGCTCCGGACTGCGCGCCAGTCTCAAGACCGGCAGCTATCTCACCGGTCAGCTTTACGTCGATCTCGATTTCCAAAAAGACGCGCCGCCGACTGAGGTTGTAACGCTCGAAGGTTACCGCGTCATTCCCACGGTCGCGGGCGGGCTCGGCGAATTGGAAGATAAAGTCAGCGCCGTCCTTGATAAAATCAAAGCGTTGCCGTTGGAAGAGACGGTCAAAAATGCATCGGACGCGCTCGCCGCTGTGAAAGTCACCGCGACTAATCTCGGCCAAACGGTCGGCGGTTACGGCGAGGGCGCGCCGCTCTACCAGAATCTCAACGAAACTATGCGCCAGCTTGATGAGACTTTGCGTTCCGTCCGAGCGCTGGCCGGGACGCTCGAGCGCAAACCGAATTCGCTCATCTTCGGAAAACCGGGCAAGGTCGCGCCGCCTAAAGGCAGCCCCGAGCGATGATAAAAATCAAGCGCCGAAAACTGCGTCTGTCTGCCGTCGGATTCGTCGCGGCATTGCTCACCGGTTGCGGTTCGTCCGATGAGTTTTATCGATTGAACGCAATCGATGCGGGGCCCGCGCGCTCCTCCTCTGGCCTCGCCATCAGCGTCGGTCCAGTCTCGTTGCCGAGTTACATCGATCGCGCCGAATTGGTTTTCCAAAGCGCGCCTAACCAGTTCCAAATTCCGCCCGGCGTGCGCTGGGTCGGATCGCTCCAGGAAAATATCAGCCGCGTCCTCGCCGCCGATCTCGGGCGCGCGCTTCACTCCGGCCGGGTCCGCAGTTCGCTCGAACCCGGCTCCGCGCCGCAGTACCGGGTCGCGATTGAGATTAGACAATTCCACGGAATCAGCGGCGACCAGGCGGTCCTCGATCTCTCCTGGCGCATCCAGGACGGAACGGGCCAGCGAAACATTTCGCGCCACAACGGATCGTATCGAGAACGAATCGCCGGCGATGGCTACAAACCATTGGTCGCGGCGGAGAGTCGACTGCTTGCACAATGTGCTCAGGCGATCGCCGCTTCGCTTCGGGCCGGTAATTAATTCGCTTCCTGCCCCCGCCGGTTGCGCAGCCTCTGCCCTTCCGATAGCCTGCGAGCGATGGCGAAATCTGCTCTCGGCAAAGGTCTCGGCGCGCTCATCGGTGCGCGCCCGGCGCCGGCAGTCGATCTGCGCGCGGAAGCGTTGCCGGGCGAAAAAGTTCACCAGATCGCACTGAACAAGATCACGCCCAGCCCGCTGCAACCGCGCAAGGAATTCGAGACCGAAGCGTTGCAGGAGTTGGTGGATTCGATTCGTCAGCACGGAATCATTCAGCCGCTGATCGTGCGCTCGGTTGATGGGATTTTCGAATTGATTGCAGGCGAACGTCGTTGGCGCGCAGCGCAAAATGTCGGTCTCACGCAGGTGCCGGTTATTTTGCGCGAAGCGAACGATCTCGAAGTGCTCGAGCTTTCTTTGATCGAGAATCTCCAGCGCGCCGATCTGAATCCAATTGAGGAAGCGCAAGCTTATGCGCGTCTCGCGGGTGAATTCGGCATGCGGCAGGAAGACATTGCACAAAAAGTTGGGCGGAGCCGCGCCTCGGTCACGAATTCGATGCGCTTGCTCGACTTGGATCAACAGGTGCAAACGTGGGTCGTGCAAGGATTGCTCAGTGTCGGTCACGCCAAGGTCTTGTTAGGCCTGAAAGCGCACGACGAACAACGGGGTGTGGCGGAGACAATTCTTCGACGCAGCGCGCCGGTGCGTGATGCCGAGCGGCTGGTCGCGCGACAACTCGGCGGCGCGCGCCAGCGGAAGAAAGCCACGGCGGCGCTGCCTTCTTCCGCACTGGAAGATTTGCAAAATCGCTTGCAGCAACATCTCGGCACCCGCGTGAAGCTGCACCACGGCACGAAACGCGGCCGGATCGAAATCGAATATTACGGCAACGACGATTTGCAGCGGGTGCTGAACGCGCTTGGTTTGCCTAACGAGAGCTGATGCGACGCGCCTGCTTGTTGGTCGCGCTCGCGTTCGGTGCCTGCGCCAGGAGCGAACCGACCGTCGAAATCTGGAAAGATTTTTCCGGCGATAACGCTCTGCGTCACGTCCAAGCCCTGGTCGATTGCGGACCGCGGCCGCCGGGAACGCCGGAGATCGAATGCGCGCGAAAATACATCATTGCGCAGCTCGAAAGTTTCGGCTGGAAGGTGACCAAACAAACCTTCACGGATCAGACGCCGCGCGGCGAGATGAGCTTCGTTAATCTCATCGCCACCTTCCCTAATAAAGCGAATGCGAAGAGCGCTCCGTCATTTCTCCTCTGCTCGCATTACGATACAAAACTTTTCGAGACCGCGAGATTCGTGGGCGCAAACGATGGCGGTTCCAGCAATGGTCTCTTAATTGAAATGGCCCGCGTCCTCGCACAAGCCCCTTCGCTGGCTGAGAAAGTCGAGCTCGTTTTCTTCGACGGAGAAGAAGCCTACGTCAGTTTCACGAGTGACGATGGACTATACGGGAGTAGATATTTCGCACGGCGCCTCGGTTTCGAAGACAAGGCGAAACAATTTCACGGCGGAATCCTTTTCGACATGTGCGGCGACAAGTCGTTAGGCATTACGCTTTCAACTGATTCGCCTCCGGACCTGACGAGAGATATTTTTGCCGCGGCCGAAAAGCTGAACGCGCGGAAATATTTTACCTATGCAGCCGGCACGATTTTGGACGATCACGCGCCGTTGAATCGGATCGGCATTCCCACGATCGACCTGATCGATTTTGATTTCGCCGCCTGGCATACGCCGGAAGATACGATGGATAAAATCAGCGCAGAAAGTCTCGGAATTATCGGGACAGTGGCGGCGCGATACCTGGCAGAAACGGCCTTGAAGTGAAACGCGCGCTTTGGTTCGCGCTGCTGGCCGCGGCAGCCATCGTCGCTGGACTACTTACGGGCGAAGGACTCTATCGAACGACTGCCGCTCATAGATTATTGGCGACATTGGCGGCGCAGGTCGGGTTCGTAAAGGACACGTCGATTACTAATGAACTCGTTAGGCAAGAAAATTTGCAGCGCGCCGCTCGCGAGGAGATCGTTAGCAACGAAGAGATCGAGCGTGAGATAGATTTGCTTCGCGACCAATTCGGCGATGAAAAAATCTTTGCGCAGGCGTTAAAAATCTCAGGTTATACGCCGGAATCGCTACGTGCGTGTGTGCGCGATCATCTACGCGCGCAGCGTTGGATCGAAAGCCAAATTGCATCGCAGCCGGCTGTGACTTCGTGGGAAACACAACAGTTTTACGATGCAAACGCTGCTCGCTTCCTCTTGCCGCAGCGCTATCGCGTGAGGCACATTTTCCTCGCTGCTCCGGATGGATATCCGGACGAGGTCATCGCCGCGAAAAGAAGCGCGATTCAAGGTTTGTCCGTGCGAATTCTGGCGGGCGAAAAATTTGCCGACCTCGTCACGGAGGCGTCGGAAGACGAGGCGACAAAAATGAGTGGTGGTGACCTCGGCTATTTTTCGGCGTGGCGGATGCCACCAGAATTGATCGCGGAACTTGAGAAATTACACGTCGGGGAAATCAGTGCGCCAATTCGATCGCATCTTGGATTCCATATTGTGCAACTAACCGACATAAAAAATCCGGAGCAAATGAGCTTCGACAAAGTGCGAGGTGAAATCGCCTCAGCCATTACCAACGAAAAGCGATCCGCCGCAGTCGCACGGCTGACCGAGCGCCTCACTGCACAGTGAGCTTGCGCGCGGGCGCGTTTCCCGCGATTTGTGTGGGAAGGAGTTGTTAGACCACAAAAGATAATGCCGCGTCGCACACAGAGAAATGTTGGTGTCATTGGGCTCGGAATAATCG
>JALZAX010000350.1 GCA_030948055.1 Verrucomicrobiota bacterium
GTGCTGCCGCCGCGGCCTTTCAAAGTGGGGTCGTCGTAGGACGCGCAGGTTTCGCCCCAGCCGCCATCTTCGTTCTGGCAGCTCTCCAGCCAATCGCGTCCGCGCAAAATCCAATCCTGCGTCATGTTTTCGCCGATAGCGCGAAGGCCACGCAAGACCTGCCACGTGCCGTAAATGTAATTCACGCCCCAACGGCCGTACCACGAGCCGTCGTCATCCTGCGTGTCGATGAGATATTTCACCGCGCGCCGCACGCAATCCCGTTTCGGATCGAAACCGATGTAGCCGAACAACTCGAGCGTGCGCGCCGTCAGATCGCTGCAGGTGGGGTCAAGAATCGCGTTGTGATCGGCGAAGGGCATGTCCTCCAGCCATGGCGTAGTCACTTCCTTATCAAACGCAGCCCAGCCGCCGTCTTTACATTGGAAACTCAGCTGCCAATCGATGGCGCGCGCGAAAAGTTCTTCCAGATTTGACTGCTCGTTAGGCCGAACCAGGCGCAATCCCATCAGAACCATCGCGGTGTCGTCGGTGTCGGGATAATAAACGTTGTTGTATTCGAAGGCCCAGCCGCTCGCTTCCGCATGCGGATTGTTCTCGATCCAATCGCCACGCACGCGAACTTCCTTGTCGACTAACCACTTTGCCGCCTTTTGCAGGGCCGGATGGTCGGGAGCCAGTCCCGATTCCGCGAGCGAGATGATGTTGATCGCAGTGTCCCAAACCGGGGAGAGACATGGCTGGATGCGAAAATCTTTCGGATCGTCCACAAACAACCCGCGAAAATCGTTCATGGCCTTTTGATAAACGGGATGCGTCGTCTCGTAACCGAGCGCTCGCAACGCAATCAGCGCATTGAGCATCGCCGGGAACACGGTGGCGAGACCGTCGCTGCCTTCGCCGATTCGTTCCAGCATCCAACGCTCCGCTTCTTCCAGCGCGCGTTGGCGCATCGGACGCCAGCCGAGTTTGGAAATAATCTTGATCGCGTAATCGGCGCGCAGGAACAAATTACGCCACGTGAAAGTGCGGGCATCGCGCGGCAGCGTGAAATCTTTGTGCTCGGTACCGAGCGGATAAAGCTCGTGCAACTGTTTCAAGCCAGGCAATTCTCGCGTCGGTTTGAAGTGATTGATAATGGCGAGCGGAATCAACATCGCGCGACTCCACGACGACATCTTGTAGATGTGGAAGGGCGACCATTTCGGCAGCAAAATCATTTCCACCGGAATCGTCGGAAGATATTGCCACGGGAATTGTCCGAGTAGCGCGAGATAGAGCTTGCTGAAAGTGTTCATTCGCGGAATGCCGCCGAGCCGCAGAATATTGGCGCGCGCTTCCTGCATGAAGGGCAGATCGGCCGAGTGTCCCGCGAGTTTCAGCGCGAAGTAAGCTTTGACCGACGCGTTCACTTCGCTCGGGCCGCCGTAATAAATATTCCAGCCACCGTCCGGCAGTTGGCGTTTCAGAATGTGACGGACACAACGTTTCTGAATCGCTTCATCCACGTCGCCTGACCAGTGCATGAAGAGCACGTAATCGGAACAAAGCGTGCTATCGACCAACAGCTCGCCGCACCAGTGACCGTCCGGCTTCTGCTGGCGCAAAAGATTTTCCTGCGCGCGCGCGATCGCGTCGTTCAGCGCCGAGGTTTCCGGCGCGTAAAACTCCGTCGCGTTTGGCGACGCGCTCGGGAGAGGAATGACGTTGGAAGAACTCGGAGGCATCCGTCAGGAGGCGACCGCTTCGACTTCCGCGCGTTTGCCGGTGAGATGGCCGTTGCCGGAAGTGACGCCGTTATAGGCGAGCACTTCGTTGCCGAGCCCGGTCGGTTTCGGTTTCGCGCCGAAATTGAACTTGATCGTTTTCCACGTGTCGCCGGGTTGAGCGTTCAGACCGAGGCTGGCGGTTGGTTCGTAGCCGCAATGTGTCATGCAATTTTCGCAACGAGGATCGCGCGCGACGCCATCGACCACGCCGTACTTGTCCCAATCGACGTGATCGAGCAGCTCCGCGTAACTATTGTAATGGCCGGTGCCGTTCGTTCCGACCTTATCGGTCATGAAATAACACGGTGCTTTCCAACCGGCCATGTTCCGAGTCGGAATCGCCCACGCTGAGCAAGTCAGGTCGCGTTTGCCGGCGAGAAATTCAAAGTAAACCGGCGTGCCGAAGAAAGTGTACTTGGCCATCCACTCTTCCATCTTGGCGAATTTCTTCACCGTCAGATCGCGGGTGAGAAAGAAATTCTCCGGCTGCAGATTCAATCGCGTGACCATGTCTTTCTTGGCCGCGTCGTATTCGTAACCCGGCGTGATGGTGTGGCCATCGACACCGAGATCGGAAAGGAAATCGAGCATCTGCTCCACTTCCTGCATATCGGTTTCTTTGTAGATCGTGGTGTTGGTCGCGACCTGGTAACCCAGAAGCTTCGCCATCTTGATCGCGAAAATGCACTCCTTGAAAACGCCTTCGCGTTCCACGATCAAATCATGCGTCCGTTCCAGTCCGTCGAGATGGACATTCCAATACATCCAATCGCTTGGAGCGATCGTGGGTGTTTTCACTTCCGATTTCGGATCGCGAATCGCTTCCGCATCTTTCGCTGAAATCAGATTCTGTCCGACCAATGCACCAATCTTCGCGTCCAAATCATTCCGCGTCGCCGTGTTACTCCTGCGATATTCCGCCTTCATCCATTCGCGCATCTTTTTGCGCATGAACATCGCGTTGGTGCAGACGTAAACGATCCGCTTCTGCTCGAGCAGTCCCTTGATCAACGCTTCGATTTGCGGATGAATCAGCGGTTCGCCGCCGCAGATGGAAACCATCGGCGCATTGCACTCGACCGCTGCGCCCAGGCAATCCTCCAGGCTCATCATGTCCTTGAGCGAGGTGGAATACTCGCGGATACGGCCACAGCCGGTGCAAGTCAGGTTACAGGTATGAAGCGGCTCAAGCTGTAGCACGGTGGCGAATTTCTTCGTTCCGCGCAGCTTGTGACCAATGATGTAGGCTGCGATCTTGCTCGTCAGCGCGAGCGGGAATCTCATAGAGGCGAGGATGATACTAACACGGGATACGGTGTCAATAGGTGCGGCCCAATTCCGCCCTAACCACGAA
>JALZAX010000351.1 GCA_030948055.1 Verrucomicrobiota bacterium
AAACAGCATGACGCCATTCGTCGCGATAACGCCGCAGGCGAAAAGCGCGGCCCAATCATCCGCACTCTCCCATCCCGGGCCACCGATCAGCGCGATTGAAATCCCGATGAACGCAGCGGTGGACGTGAGTGCATCCGCGCGATGGTGCCAGGCGTCTGTTTGCACCGCCGTGCTTTCCACGTCGCGGCCGATTCGACTAACCCTGCGAAATAAAAATTCTTTCACCCCGACGACGACGACGAGAACGATAAGCGTGAATGGCGCCGGCGCGTGATGCGGCGTGCGAATTTCGCGGATGCTTTCGATCGCAAGACCAACGGCCGCCGCAATCACGCCAACCGAAACGGCGCCGGCGGCGATCGGTTCCGCTTTGCCATGACCATACGGGTGCGTCTCATCCGGGGGTCGAGCGGCAAGTTTTAACCCGCCCCAAATAATGGCGGAGCCGGCGATATCGAGCGCGGATTCGATGCCATCGGCAATCA
This sequence comes from Verrucomicrobiota bacterium, assembly GCA_030948055.1. GTDB lineage: Bacteria > Verrucomicrobiota > Verrucomicrobiia > Chthoniobacterales > UBA10450 > JACCTI01. The sequence goes on from JALZAX010000351.1 coordinate 486, forward strand.
GTGCGTAAGCGTTACCGATCACACCGGCCGCGATCTTCACGATCGCGAGCACAAGATTGATCAGCATTCCGAAAAACGCGAGACGCGCGCCGCTTTGCAAATTGCTGGCCGGAGCGTTCAATGTAGGATGCGCCGCGGGAATCATCGATGAGCAAAACTATACGCGTCGCTCGTTACGAAAGGCACGGAAATCCAGCGGAGGTGCTGCGTTTGGTCGAGGAAGAATTGCGCGCGCCGGCGGATGACGAAGCGATCGTGCAAATGCGCGCCGCGCCCATTAATCCGGCCGACATAAATTCGATCGAGGGAAAATACCCGGGCTTTCGCGAAGTTCCGGCCACGCCGGGAATGGAAGGCTGCGGAGTGGTGACGGAAGTAGGGAAAGCGGTGCGCAATGTGAGCGTGGGCGACCAGGTGATCTTGCCGCACAATTACGGGACGTGGCGCGAAGCCGGCGCAGTGAAGGCGGAGAAACTGGTGGTAGCGCCGGGGGAAATTGAGCCAGTGCAGGCCGCGATGTTGAAGGTCAATCCGATTACGGCCTGGCGGATGTTGCACGATTTTGTTTCGTTAGGGCCTAACGAGTGGTTCATCCAAAACGCGGCAAATTCCGGCGCAGGACAGGCGGCTATTCAAATCGGACGTGATCTTGGATATCGCAGCGTAAATGTCGTCCGGCGCGCGGAACTTATCGATGAACTAAAGGCGGAAGGCGCTGATATCGTGGTGGTCGACAGTGAAAACTTGCGCGATGAAGTCAAAGCTGCAACGAAGGGCGAGCCGATCCGGCTTGCATTAAATGCCGTCGGCGGCGAAAGCGCGTTGCGCTTAATGAATACACTCGCGCCCGAAGCAACGATGGTGACTTATGGCGCGATGAGTTTGCAGCCGCTAAAAATTCCGAATGGGTTGCTCATCTTTAAAAATCTGACCTTTCGCGGCATGTGGGTGAACAAGTGGTACGATCAGGCCACGCCGCAACAGCGCGCCGAAACTTTCGCGCCCCTATTCGAAATGGCGAAACGCGGTTTGCTGAAGACGAAGATCGAGAAAATCTACTCGTTAGGCGACTTGCAGAAGGCTATCGCGCATGCCTCGCAAGATAAGCGAAGCGGGAAAATCGTGTTCGAATTTATTTAGACAGGATTAACAGGATTTTTCAGGATAAGAACTGAATCCTGCACAATCCTGTTAATCCTGTCCTTTAACCTGCGCTTCCGGCTCTTTCTTTGGCTGCCGTTTCAACAACGTGATCTGCTTGATCCGCGCGGAATCGTTCGGGCTCCACGTGGCCACGTCCGGATCGTCTTTGAAAGCATTGTGTACGATGCGTCGTTCGTAGGAATTCATCGGCTCGAGCTGCAATGACCGGCCGCTGATGCGGACGCGCTCGGCCAGCTCGCGCACGCGGTGGACGATTTTGTCTTCGCGCATGGAACGGTAATGCTCGCAATCGACGATCACTTTTTCGGCTTCGCGATCTTTCGTCTGAATGAGCCGATTGAGGAGAAACTGGATAGCCTCGAGCGTTTCGCCGTCGCGGCCAATGATGCGGTCCGCTTCCTCGGTGTAAATTTGCAGGGTGAGGTTGCCGCCTTCACCGCGTTGTTCGTCGATCTCGGTGACAAAACCAAGGTAGCCCAGGATGGTGTCGAGCAATTCCTTCGGTGTCATCTTCCTTTTTTCGCACGCTTGCTCGGTGGTGTCACCTTTTCCAAAACTGGCGCGGGCTGGCGCTGATTATGCCAGAGCTGCAGAATGGTGAACAGGTTTTGTGTCGTGTAATAAAGCGCGAGCGCGGCGGCGAAGTTGTAGCAAAAAACGAGAAAAATAATCGGCATGAACATCATGACGCGCTGTTGCGTGGCGTCGCCGGTTTTCGGCGTCATACGCATGAGCCAGACGTTGCTCGCGCCCATGATGATCGGCAGAAGATTGAGCGTTAGACCGACGCCGGGAGTTCCGAGAATCGGAATCCAACCTAAACCCGGCACGATGGCCAGCGTATCGGGTTGCGACAAATCTTTTACCCAGAGGAAGGCGGCATTCCGCAATTCCGCAGCCTGACCGAGCATGCTGAAGAGCCCGAAGAAAATCGGAATCTGAATCATCATCGGTAAACAACCGCCGACGGGATTCACGCCATGCTCTTTGTAGAGCTTCATGACTTCCGCGTTCATCTTCGTCGGGTCGTCTTTGTATTTCTCTTTCAACTCCTGCATTTTCGGCGCGAGCGACGACATGCGGCGCATCGATTTGTTCGCCTTGTTTTGCAGCGGCCAAAGCACCGCCTTTACACATGCGGTCAGCAGAATGATGGCGAGGCCGTAACTCCGGACCCAACCATGTAGAAGGTTGAGAAAATTCAGCAGCGCCTGGCTGACTAACTTGAAGAAGCCGAAATTCATGATCTCGGCTTCGTCGTGCGAAAGTTTCGCCAGCCGATGGTAGAGCTTCGGGCCGGTGTAAATCTGGAAGCTGAGCGTGCTGGTTTGGCCGGGCTGCAATTCGAAGTCGGGAATTCCCATCGCGCCTTCTAGACCGAATAAATCGGGCGCGTCGGCGCGTTTCAAATCGTAGCGCGCCGCCCAGACCTGCGACACTTTCGTGTTCAGTGGCGTAATGATGGTG
>JALZAX010000050.1 GCA_030948055.1 Verrucomicrobiota bacterium
CGGCGATGTCGCGCAACTCGCGAAGGCGCTCGATTCGTTCCTGGCCGATCGCAATCGCGCGCAAGAATTCGGAAGGCGCGGCCGCGAATTAGCCGCGAAAAAATTCTCGCTCGCGGAAAACGTGAAGCAGTTGCGCGAGCTACAATAACTCGCGCACCGTTTGCACCGCGCGGAGATAAACGCGATGGGGTCCGCCGCGCATTAGTTCTTCACGCATCAATGAGACTGCGTCATTGCGACCGGCAGGCATTAATTGATGCATTCGTTCGGTGCCGTCTTTGCAGACGGAAGTCTCCAGCAAATCGGAGTCGGCCGCGTGCGTGACGCGAAATTCCGTCGGGCCGCAGAACAGACTGCAACGGCTGATCGGTGCGCCTGCAGTTTCCTGCAAACCGACGCGGATGATTTCGCCGGCACAATCCGAAAAACTCACGGTGAAATCATCGGGCATTTCCTGCAGCATCCAGCCGAGCTGCGCGGCCAGCCAACCGAGCAGCAAAATCCCGGTTGAGCGATAGCCGGGCGCGAAATCGATTTCGACCTTTGAGATTTGTGCGAGTTGGTCGTGCGTTGTCGGGAAATCGAAAAATTGCGCCAAGGCCAAACGCAGCTGCACGAGCCGCGTCCAATTCAGGTCACAAAGAACCAGGCGCTGATTCGTTTCCTTTTGCGCCACGTTTACCAGCCGCATTTGCGCCGAAAAATTTTCCCATTCTCGGCTGTCATAGATGAGACGATCGACCCAGGTCCAAAGTTGCGGGTCCATCGGTTCGCGAAATTCGTCCTGCCACCAAAGATAAAACGGCAGATCCGAATCGAGATGCGAGAAGACGATGTTCGGGAGCAACTCTGCGAACGAACCTGCGAGCGAAAACGAAATCTGTTCCGAGCAAACCTGTTTGCTGCCGGCCCTGCTCACGTGACAATGCGCCGCGATCCACGCTTCCACGCGTTCCTCCTGCGCGGTGCGATCGGCCGCGATGACGATCGCGCGGCAGGCGTGATCCTCCGTGATCTGGGCGATGATCTGAGTGTTTTTGCCTAACGAGTCCTTGGCTTCGCTATAAACCGCAAGATTCATGAGCGAGGCGCGCGTCATCTTCTCGTCGCCCGACTCCCACAGCTTCTTCAGTTCCCGGTCGATCTTGCCGATCTCAACCGGCATCCCGGTGGAAAATGTTTCGGCGGTCGCGGCGCTCATTTTGCCTCACGCAACGGTCGCAGCGGTCGCAACGGAAGAATCTGGCCGTGGCGCACCTTTGCGTCCGTTGCGAAATGCATTCTTCATAATCTTCGCCACGCGCGTCCGTCCGCGGCGAGCAAATCGTCCGCGGCATCCGGGCCCCACGAGCCCGCGGGATACTGGTAAAGCTTCGGCCCATTCTCGCGCCAGGCGTCTTCGATTCGATCGATGAACTCCCAGGCTTGTTCGACTTCGTCGCGGCGCGCGAAGAGCGTCGGGTCGCCGCTCATAGCATCGAGCAAAAGACGCTCGTAGGCTTCCGGACTCGCTTTGCCGAAGGAAGTTCCATAATGAAAATCCATCTTCACTGGTTCGATGCGGAAACTGGTGCCGGGAACTTTGGCCTGCATGCGCAAAGAAATTCCTTCGTCGGGCTGGATGCGAATGACGAGGACGTTTTGGTCTAACGAGTCGTTCTCGCGATTGAAAAGAACGGCCGGTGCTTTCTTAAAATGCACGGAAATTTCCGTAGCCGATTTCGGCAATCGTTTACCGACCCGCAGATAAACGGGCACGTCGGCCCAGCGCCAATCTTCAATCCAAAGACGAAGCGCGACGAAAGTTTCGGTAGTTGATTCGGGTTTGACGTTCTCTTCCGCGCGATAACCGGGCACGGTTTTTCCCGCGATCGCCCCTTCGGAGTACTGACCACGCACGACGCACTTCTTCACGTCGTCCGGGGTGAATCGGCGCAAGGCGCGCACGATTTTCACTTTTTCATCGCGAATGCTATCGGCGCGCAGATCGGTCGGCGGCTCCATCGAGACGAGACAGAGCAATTGCAGGAGATGATTTTGCACCATGTCGCGCAAAGCGCCCGCGCCTTCGTAATAACCAGCGCGGCCTTCCACGCCGAGCGTTTCCGCCGCCGTGATCTGCACGTGATCGATGTAGCGCGTGTTCCAAAGCGGCTCGAAAATCGCGTTCGCGAAACGCAGAACCAAAATGTTTTGCGCGGTTTCTTTGCCGAGGAAGTGGTCGATGCGGTAGGTGTCGGCTTCGGGAAAAGCGGACTCGACCACACGATTCAGTTCGCGCGCGGAGGCGAGATCGGTGCCGAACGGTTTTTCGACAATGACGCGGGCCCAGGCGTCGCCGCCGGGTTTGTTCAGTCCAGCAGCCACAAGATTTTTCAGGATCGGCTCGAATTGGTCAGGCGCGACCGCGAGATAGAAAAGGCGATTGCCGCCGGTCGGCCGGTCCTTTTCGATCTGCTGTAATTTTTCCCCTAACGACTTGTAGCCGGCTTCGTCGGCGAATTCGCTTTGGTGATAGGAAACAGATTTGGCGAAGGCGTCCCACAAATCGTCGCGCACGGTTTGGCGCGAATATTTTTTCGTGGCCTCCGCGAGATCGTTGCGAAATTCGTCATCGCTTTTCGGGCGCCTGGCAAATCCGACCACGGCCAGGCCAGGCGGCATTTCGCCATCAGCCGCAATGTTGTAGAGCGCGGGAATTAACTTGCGATGGGTCAGGTCGCCGGTCGCGCCGAAGATCACGACCGTGCACGATTCGGGCACCGTCCGAGTGACGATACCCTCGCGCAGCGGATTACTTTGCGCTTGAACGGTGTCCATCGCCGTTTAGGACGGCAATGGAAAACGCCGGGTCATCTCGCGGACTTTGTCGCGCACTTTTTCCAGCGCGGCCGCGTCATCGCGGTGTTCGAGCGCTTCGGCGATCAAGTCCGCCATGTCGAGCATCTCTTCTTCTTTCATGCCGCGCGTCGTGACAGCAGGAGTGCCAACGCGAATGCCGCCGGGTTTAAAAATCGGGTAGGTGTCAAATGGAATGCCGTTCTTGTTCACGGTGATCCCGGCGCGGTCCAACACTTCCTGCGCTTCTTTGCCGTTAATTTCTTTCGGGCGAAGGTCGACCAGCATGAGGTGATTTTCGGTCCCACCGGAAACGATGCGGTAGCCATGCTTGGCCAAACCGGCAGCGAGCGCTTTCGCGTTCACCACGACTTGCCTTTGATAATCGCGGAATTGCGGTTGCAACGCTTCGTGAAAACAAACCGCTTTTGCGGCGATCACGTGCATGAGCGGTCCACCTTGCACGCCGGGGAAAGTAGTCGAGTCGATTTGCTTGGCGAATTGCTGCTGGCACATGACGATGCCGCCGCGCGGTCCGCGCAGACTTTTGTGGGTAGTGGTGGTGACAAACTGCGCGTGTGGAATCGGGCTGGGATGTTGGCCGCCTGCGACCAATCCCGCAATGTGCGCCATGTCGATGAACAAGAGCGCTTCGACGGAATCGGCGATTTGGCGGAGCCGCGGAAAATCGATAATGCGCGAGTAAGCCGAGGCACCGGCGGTGATCATCGCTGGTCGCACTTCTTCGGCTTGTTTTTGCAACGCGTCGTAATCGATATGCTCGGTCTTCTCGCTCACGCCGTACTGCGAAACGGTGTAAAACTTGCCGGAGAAATTCGCGGGATGTCCGTGCGTGAGATGACCGCCGTGCGCGAGATTCATCGCGAGAATCTTGTCGCCCGGTTTCAGCACCGAAAAATAGACGGCCATGTTCGCTTGCGCGCCGCTGTGCGCCTGGACGTTGACGTGTTCGCAATCGAAAAGACGCTTGGCGCGATCGATCGCGAGCTGCTCGACGACATCGACATTTTCGCAGCCGCCATACCAGCGTTTTCCGGGATAGCCCTCGGCGTATTTATTCGTCAGGCAACTTCCCTGCGCTTCCATGACCGCGCGGCTGGTGAAATTTTCCGACGCGATCAGCTCGATGTTTTCGCGCTGCCGTTTTTCCTCGGCCTGAATGGCGTCGAAAATCTCTGGATCAACTTTGCGCAAACCGCCGCCTAACGAGTTCATAAGATTCGCGCCGCCCGCGCTGCTCGAAGTTTGTGAAGACAAATCAGCCATAGAATAAGAGGAGGTTCCGCCGCCGCGCGCGACGGCTGGCACCGCGACTTCGCTTTGTTCTACGAACGCGAGCACGCTCGGTAAAGCGTTTTCAATGGTCTCGGCGCAGACGACATAAACTTCGCGATTGCAACCGATCGGGTCCGGGACATCGCGCCACACCGTCGTCCCCGGCTCTTCGAATTCGCGCAGGAGAAACGACTTTTCCATGCCGTGCGGAAAGAGCATCTGGATCGTTTCCAAATGCGCGCCGGTCATGGCAAAAATGTGCGTGGCGCGATCGATCAAAGTCGCGGTCAGCGGTTGACTGCGCAGATCGGAAATATCGACGCCGCGTTCCTGCAAAACTTCCACGGCGTAAAGACTCGGCGGTTGTCCCCGCACTGCATGCACGCCGGCGGATGAGACAGTGATGTCTTTGTGATTACCGACCAGCCTCCGAAATAAACCCTCCGCCATCGGGCTCCGGCAGATGTTTCCGGTGCAGACGAAGAGGACGTTTTTCACAGGGGTAACGACGGCTGGCGAACCCTAGAACCGAACCGAATCAAGTCAACGCGAGCGCTCGTCGGGATGCTCGGCGCGTACGGTCAGCCCAATGCCGCCGCGCGGGGAAAATTGCGCCGTCACGACCGCTTCACGCGGCGAACAGGCAGCGACGAAATCGTCGAGGATTCTGTTGGTAACGGCTTCGTTGAAGGCGCGCTCGTTGCGGAACGAAGCGAGATAAAATTTGAGCGATTTGCTCTCGACGCACCACTTGTTAGGCACGTATTCGATGGTGATTTGGGCGAAGTCCATCTGGCCGGTAATGGGACAAAGCGAGGTGAAATCCGCCGTTTCGAAACGAATGCGATACCCGCGCCGTGAAGGATTGGGAAAAGTCTCGAGCGTGGACTCGTTAGGCGATGCCGGCAGGCGCGCCTCGCTGCGACCGAGCAGGGTGAGGTTCGATTTTTTCTTTTTCGCCACGAGGTTTCCTACCCATCAATCCGGCAGGCGCAACATTGGATCGTTCAGCGCGCGCTCGCGATCGCCCGGCTTGTCGTATTTCAGGTAATCGACCTTCAGGTTGCGTTTCATTTTCAGGTGACTGCCATCGGCCGCTTTCCATTCTCGCAATAAATTCGGACCCTCGCGATCGAGGGTGAAACGATCTTCGCCCACGCGAACTTCGATCGTTTTCGCTGTCGTTGAGAAAGTAATTTTCGCCGATTTGAATTCGAATTTGTCTTGCTGCGATTTAATCACGGAAGGGGCAACCTGGATTTCGAAGGGCACCGACGGTTTGGAGAAATCAATCGTTCGCACAAGCCAGGGCAGCTCGTCGTAAAAATACCCTTTAGCCGGCAGCGTGATGTTTTCCGTGGCCACCACCACGCCGCGAAATTCGTAGGTAAGCTGATCCTCTTTGCGGCGCATTTCCTTGTAGACGTTGCCGGCGCCGTCACTACTCGTCAGGCAAAATTTCATGAGCGCCGAATTATCCACGCGCCAATAATTCGAATGCATCTGCTGCTGCGTGGTGAGGCCCATTGGGACATTAAGGATTTGATTCAGTTTCAAAACGGGAATCGAATCGAGCGGCTCGCGCACCAGAATGTGTATAACCTCACATGGTCGCGCGATTCCGCCGCGCATGATTTCAGCCGCGTAAATGTTGAATTCCGCTTTGCCGTCGGCCCAATAGCTGTCGTTTTGTAGGAGCGCCGGGATAAACTGCGCGCTTGCGCTGCCGGCGAAACAAACGGCCAACAAAATTGTCTTCACGGTTCTCATTCGTTGTGCAAGTTAGCGTTTCGATCATGACCAATTCAACCGGAGTCGCCAATCCTGCGGTGATCGATCTTTTCGCGCATGACCAGAAGACCGACGAAGTCCTGCTCGTCATGAAAGAGAATCGTGCGTGGGACGGTTCCGATCTGCGCCTGCACGAGTTGCAGGAGAAATTTAACGCGTACGTTTCGTTCTTGCTCGATGGCGAAATGCTCAGCGCCCATCCGGAATTAGCCGGAAAACCTACGCGAATCGAATTGCATTGCACCGACATGCCGGACGAGCGCGCGGTCGAGCTGTTAGGTTTGATTCACGGCCAGCTCGCCCTGCAGGAAATTAAAATGGAAGTGGTGGTGGCGGAAGGAAATGGTTGCGGCGCCGGATGCGACTGCGCGAAGAATTTGCCTAACGAGTAGTCGGACAGCCGACCCGTCGGGCCACCGTGCGAAAATCTTGCCTAACGAGTAATCGGACCAGCCGGCGGATCGCGCGAAGGATGTGCCTAACGAGTAATCGCGCCAGTCGAACAAACCGAAGGCTTGTCAGCCTTTAGCCGGTGGTCGAGCGCAGCGACACCACCGGAAAACATGCACACGAATGTCCGCACCCTGGAAGGGTGCCAGGCGCTGTCACCCCTCCGGGGTGTGACCTATCATGAATCCTCCATCCGGTGGTGTCGCTTCGCTCAACCACCGGCTAAAGGCTGCAAAACCTCCGGCTTTGCTCTCAACGCAGGCCATCGGCTTTGGATCTCAACGAGGCATCGGCTTTGGATCTCAACGGAGGCCATCGGCTTTGGATCTCAACGAAGGCTTTCGGCTTTGCAGGTCAATCCGGCAAAGTCTTTGGCTTTCGCTCTCGCTCTGCAGGCAGCTAGTAGTGCAGGAACGAAACGACCGGTGTCGGCGCGAGCTTTTCTCTCCCGTGCAGGAAATCGAGCTCGATCAGGAACTGCGCTTCGATTAGTTCGCCACCGACTTTTTGCACCAGCGTGGCGGCCGAAGCGGACGTGCCGCCGGTCGCGAGCAGATCGTCGATCAGCACAATGCGTTCGCCTTTCTCGATGCTGTCGATGTGCATTTCCATTTCCGCTTCGCCGTATTCAAGCGTGTAAGCGGCGCGATGCGTCTTGTAAGGCAGCTTCCCTTTTTTGCGGATGGGGATTAACCCGAGCCCGAGCTCGTACGCGACCGCGGAACCGAAAAGAAAGCCGCGCGCATCGATGCAGACGATTTTGTCGATCTGCATTTTGCGACACCGTTCGAGAAAAAGATCGATCGCCTGGCGGAATTTCGCGCCGTCGGTAAGGATCGGGGTGATGTCCTTGAAAACGATTCCGGCCTTGGGAAAATCGGGGACGTCACGGATCGAATTTCGCAATTCTTCGACGGAAAAGTCAGCCATCGCGGGGATGCTAGCGGCTCGCCTCGAAAGGTCAACGGCTGGGGCGCGACGATTGCTTGGTTCTTGATTCTTTTGCCAGATGGTAACAAGATCAGCCGCTCGAATGAACACGCTGAGCAAATGGCTCGTGGGCGCGGCTCTGGCCGGCCTCCTTTTGCTCGCCGTCACCTGGATTGCGATCACCACCGGTAATCGTCCCGCGATTGTCTCCGTCGCGGCCCCGCAGATTTTGCCGAAAGCGGTCGAAGCACCTCCGCCGGCCAAGGCGCCTGCTTCACAGCCGGTGGATGTGAATGCGCGGGATGAAAATGGACGAACTCCATTGTGGCTTGCGACCGCGCGTGAGGAGCCAGCGGCCGTGCAACACTTGTTAGACCAAGGCGCTGATGTTGATCGCGTCGACTCGAATGGAATCACGCCGCTCATGATGGCGGCCGACCGCGGCGATCTCGACTTGCTCGAAACTTTTCTGGCGCACGCGGCCGACCGCGATTCTGTCGATAGCAAAGGTCACAACGCTCTGCATCACGCCATCCTGGCGGGCAGATCCGAGGCGTTGGCGCGCTTGTTGGACTCGCGCGCGCAATCGCAACTTTCGGATGCGGAAGGCGCTGAGTTACTCTCCCTCGCGGATGATTCTGGCCAACCGGAAATGGTTGCGGCCGTTTTGAATCACATGCCGGCGAATTTGTCATGGACCCCGGAAACGCGGCGTGCTTTGCAGGCGAGTTTGGATCGCGGGCAGACCGCGTTGACGCGGCTGTTGCTGCAAAAGCATTCTACGCCGCCAACCGTCGAGGAGAAAACCACGCCCCTCCTGGTGCAGGCGTTACTGGCAAACGATCTCGACACATTCAATGAACTTCTCGCTGCGGGCGCTAATCCGAACGAGGCCTTGCCCGCGCCGCTGGAAAAGGATTTTCTTGCCGCGTTACCGCGACATCTGCGCGATTACGCCGAAGTAGACAAGGGCCTCACGCCCCTGATGGTAGCCGCTAGTCTCGGCAAACCGGAGCTGGTACGCGCCCTCTTGGACGCAGGAGCGGAAAAGAATCGCCTAACGAGTCGTCACAAAATGATGGCGCTGTATTTCGCCGCCCACAGCAAGAATTGGAAGAGCATGCAGATGTTACTAGGCAGCGGTCCAACTCCGGAAAAATTGCATATCGAAGTTTCGCTCCACGCCCAAAAGGCTTCGGTGATTAAAGACGGGGCGGCGATCTTCGAGACGACGTGCTCGACGGGACGTGACGGATTTAGCACGCCCTCAGGCGAGTTCGTAATTACCGACAAGGACCTCAGCCACCGCTCCACCATCTACAAAGTCGAGATGCCATACTTCATGCGTTTGAATTGCCTTGATTTCGGCATGCATGAAAGCGGAAGTGTTCCGCGCTATCCCGCCTCGCACGGTTGTATTCGCCTTCCGTCGGCGGCCGCGCGGAAATTGTTCACGGAAATCCCGGTCGGTACGGTCGTAATGATCAACTAATCGCCGGCGCGCTTTCTTGCGACTGCGCGAGCGTTCCGTTAAGGTCGGCACCTGCCGATGGATCGCCAGTTTCTGATTCTCGCTACCGCGTGTTTTTTGGTCGCAGTCGTGCGCACCTTGCTCGCCTTTCGCGCGCGCGATTTTCGCCTTGGTCGATTCAATTTCTTCGCGATCGCGCTCGGTTTCGTTTTTCAAACCGCCTTTCTCGCACTCCGCGGTCATCAGGTCGCGCGCTGTCCGATTACGAACCTATTCGAGGTATTTGCCTTCCTCGCCTGGTCGATCGTTTTGATCTACATGCTGGTCGGGCCCGCGTATCGACTTTCGCTCATGGGCGCGTTTACTGCGCCGCTCGTTTTCGTGATTCAAATTTTCGCGCTCTTCGCGCCGATTGATGTGCCGCATCAGACGAGCGCGGCGAATCCGTGGCTCGAGTTTCACGCCTCCATGGCAATGATCGCGTATGGCGCGTTCGCTTTGGCCTGCGTGGCGGGCCTGATGTATCTCGTGCAGGAGCGGCAACTAAAGACGCGCCATCTGCATTCGATCTTTCATCATTTGCCGCCGTTGACCGATCTGCATGCTGCGATCATGCGTCTGCTTTGGTTAGGGTTCGTCCTCTACACGGCGGGATTAATCAGCGGATTTTTTACCGGCGAACCATTGCCGCGAATCAAAATCATTTGCGCGGTCATCGTCTGGTTTTTCTACGCCGCCATTCTGCAAGGTCGCTATCTTTTCCGGCTCACACCCAAACACGTGGCCGCCCTTTGCGTCGTGGCATTTACGGCGGCGGTTTCCGTCTTGTGGGGGATCACCTTCGTTTCTCAGCAATTACCCTCGTCGTGATGAATCTTTTTTGCGTCGGCCTGAGTCATCACACCGCGAATGTGGAAACGCGTGAGCGCTATGCACGCAACGGCACCGCTTCGCCTTTGCGCGAAAAAATCGGCTGCGCCGAGGCCTTGCTTCTCTCCACCTGCAATCGCGTGGAGGTCTATGGTGTTTGCGAGCGGCCCGTCGAGAGTCGCGCGGTTTTCGAGATCGATGACGCCGCGACCTTTTATCGTTACGAAAGCGAAGAGTGCGTCCAACATCTCTTTCGTGTCGCGTCCGGTTTGGATTCGATGGTCGTGGGCGAGACCGAAGTGCTCGGGCAAGTGAAACAGGCCTATGAAGCGGCGCGGAATTCCGGCGGGGCCGGTCCTTTTTTGCACCGATTGTTCCAACGCGCTTTTCGCGTGGCCAAACAAGTGCGCACCCAAACTGAAATCACACGCGGCGCGGTCTCCATCGGTTCCGTAGCGGTCGAACTGGCGGGAAAAATCTTCGGCGAATTGCGCGAGCGAAAAGTGCTGGTCGTCGGCGCTGGCGATACCAGCGAACGCACCGCCCGCGCACTCGCTTCGCGTGGCGTGAGCGATTTGCGCGTGACCAATCGATCGAGCGAACGCGCCGAAACTTTGGCGGCCTCGGTCGGTGGACGCGCGGTCGATTTTGATCGCTGGGAAGAACAGTGTCGCGAAGTCGATATTTTGATTTCGTCCACGGCGGCCGACGCTCCCTTGCTCACTCGGGAAAAACTTGCGCCGATGTTGCGCGAGCGCTGGGACCGGCCGCTTTTCATTATCGATATCGCCGTGCCGCGCGACGTGGCGAAGGATGTGAACGAGATGAAAGGAGTCTATCTCTACGACATCGATTCGCTGCAATCGATCGCCGATCAATCGCTCGCGCAGCGACGCGAACAGATTGCCGCCGGTGAAGAGATTATCGCGCAACACGTGGCGGATTTCGGCAGTTGGCTGCGCGGCGGACGGTTGTGAATCGCATCGTGCTCGGGACGCGCAGCAGTGACCTGGCGCGTGCGCAAACTTCCCTGGTCGAAAACGCGCTGCGCGCAACGCATCCTGCATTGGAAATTTCCGTAAAAATCATTTCGACCAGCGGTGATGAAAGGAAGGATCTGCCGCAGGGGAGGAAGGGGCTCTTCACCGCGGAGATTGAGCGCGCGCTGCTCGAAGTAAAAATCGACGTGGCCGTTCACAGCGCGAAAGATTTACCGAGTAGCCTAACGAGTGGTTCGGAAATTTGCGCGACGTTGCCGCGCGCGAATGTCGAAGATGTGCTGGTCGCGAAAAATGCAGATTCTCTCGCCACGGTCATGAAGGGCGCAACGGTGGCGACAGGAAGTGTGAGACGGCAACATCAGCTGCGTTGGCTCCGGCCCGATCTGCAAATCGCGGATCTGCGCGGCAACGTTCCGACGCGTCTGCGCAAGCTGGCGGAAAATTCTTGGGAAGCGATCATTCTGGCGCGGGCCGGTCTGGAACGACTGCAAATCGCAAACGATCGTTACGTAATTTTGCCTAACGAGCAGTTCGTGCCCGCC
>JALZAX010000352.1 GCA_030948055.1 Verrucomicrobiota bacterium
GCCTCGCACACGAATGGAGTGCGCAAGCTTCTCTTCCTCGGGAGCTCGTGCATTTATCCGAAGCTGGCGCCGCAGCCGATTCCGGAAAGCGCGTTGCTGACTGGTCCGCTCGAGAAAACGAACGACGCCTACGCCATTGCCAAGATCGCGGGCATAAAACTCTGTCAGGCCTACACGGAGGAGTACGGCGAGAATTACATCTCGCTTATGCCGACGAATCTTTACGGGCCTAACGACAACTTCGATCTCGCGCTGGCGCATGTGCTGCCGGCGCTCTTGCGCAAAGTGCACGAAGCAAAACGGGCTGGCACGCGTGAGGTGGAAGTTTGGGGGAGCGGAAAACCACGCCGCGAATTCTTGCACGTCGATGATCTGGCGGACGCGTGTTTGTTCCTTCTGCAAAATTACGATTCGCCCGAGATCATTAACGTCGGCGTGGGTGAAGACGTGACGATTCGCGAATTGGCGGAGATGATTTGCGAGATCGTCGGTTTCGATGGCGAATTGAAATTCGATCCTAGCCAGCCTGATGGAACGCCGCGGAAGTTGCTCGACGTTTCCAAGATCAACGCGCTTGGCTGGCGCGCGAAAATTTCTCTGCGCGACGGAATCACAACCACTTACGAGTGGTTCTTGCAGAACAAAGAAACGCCGGCCTTGTCCGCGCGATGAAAAAACTTCGCGTCGGTGTCGTCGGCGTTGGACACATCGGAAAAAATCACGCGCGACTTTATGCCGAAACACCTTCCGCGGAATTGGCCGCGATTTACGACACCGATCGCGCCAGGGCTGATGAGATTTCTCACGAGTTCGGTGTCGCTATTTCTGATTCGTTAGACGATTTCGCGGAGCGGGTGGACGCCGCGTCAGTCGCGACGCCCACGAGCGCTCATTTCGAAGTGGCGCAGAAGTTACTCGAGCGCGGCAAACATCTACTGATCGAAAAACCGATCGCGGAAAACACCGCGCACGCCAGTCAACTCGCGGAACTGGCGTCGGAACGAGGACTCGTCCTGCAAGTCGGGCACGTCGAGCGTTTCAATCCCGTCTTGAGCGCGCTCGAGGCGCGGCTGACGCATCCGCGTTTTATCGAAGCGCATCGTCTTTCGCCGTATCCAAATCGCAGCACCGACATCGGGGTCGTGCTCGATCTCATGATTCACGATCTCGAAATCATTTTGCATCTCGTGCGTTCGCCGGTGCAGACGATCGATGCCGTCGGTGTGCCGGTCTTGAGTCGCGGCGAAGATATTGCCAATGCGCGTCTACGTTTCGAGGACGGCTGCGTGGCAAACATTACTTCGAGCCGCATCAGCCCGGAGCGCATGCGCAAGATTCGTGTCTTTCAGGAAGACGCCTACCTCTCGTTAGACTACGGCAATCAAACCGGGGAAATCTATCGGCGTTCGGCCACGGGCATCACGCGCGACGAAGTGGAAATTGACCGTGAAGAACCGCTCAAACGTCAGCTCGCTTCTTTTATAGAATGCGCTGCCACCGGGCGCGCGCCCAAAGTCTCCGGTCAACAGGCGACAGCCGCTCTCGAGTTGGCGGTGGAAATCACGAAGCGGATCGAGATTGGTTTTCGCGCGGACCGCTGATCATCAGCGCGGAGGTTGTCGCTGCGCCCAGCGCGAGCAACGCGCAGGAAATCATGACCACACGAAAACCGTGGACAAATGATCGGCCGATTATCGTAGGGTCCACTCCCGGAGGAGGCTGGGCGCTGCCGAGCTTAACGCGCTCACTTTTGGGGATGGTGACGCCGGGTGCGCGGCGATCCAATTCGGAATTAAAGCTGTGCAGAATGACGACGCCGAAAACTGCGATGGCGAGAAGGCTGGCCACGCGCGCGACCGCATTGTTCACGCCCGAAGCGGTCCCAACACGCTCGCCGGAAACGGAACTCATCACCACGGTGGTTAATGGCGAAACGCTGACGGCCATTCCCAAACCGAGCACAACAACTGCGGGAAAAAATTCGCTCCAGTAACTGCCGCCGAGATCTGGCCTAACGAATAGTAAGAATCCGAATGCGGCGATGGTTGGCCCGACGACCAACGGAATTTTCGCGCCGTAGCGATCGATTAATCCGCCGGACCAGCGGGAGAGAACGAAGATGATGAGGATGAGCGGCAGGATCGCCGCGCCTGCCGCGGTCGGTGTGTAATGCTGCACCTGGATGAGATTGAGCGGCAGAAAAAACATGGTCGCGCTGAGCGCCGCATAGAGCAGAAGGGTAAGAAGGTTCGCGCCGGAAAAATCGAGCGAGCGAAACAACGCTGGCGGCAGCATCAGATGACGCAGAAGTGACTCGGTGAAAACGAATGCGACGAGGAAGACGACGCCCGTCAAAGCGCAGGTCATGATTGTCGGACTGCTGAATCCGAGTCGCGAAGATTCGATCAAGCTGTAGATCAAAGCGCCCAGGCCGACAGTTACCAGGACCGCGCCGGGATAATCGAGCGGCTCACGTTTGCCACTCAAACTTTCCGGCACGTGACGATAGGAGATCGCGATCACGATGAGCGCGATTGGCAGGTTGATGAAGAAAACAGCGCGCCAGGAAATTGTTTGCACCAACCAGCCGCCGAGAACCGGCCCGATCGCGGCGGTGATGGCGCTGAACGCGGACCACGTGCCGATGGCGCGGCGCGTTCGTTTTCAGGAAATGCGCTGCCGATAATCGCGAGACTGCCTGGAACGAGAAGCGCCGCGCCGAGTCCCTGAACCGCGCGGGCGGCGATTAGTTGAGCAATGTTCGGCGCGAATCCGCACCACGCGGAACTGAGTGCGAAAATCGCGATACCGAGCTGATAAATCTTCCGGCGACCGAAACGATCGCCTAACGAGCCGCCAACGAGAAGAAGCGCCGAGAGCAGCAACAAATACGCTTCGACGACCCATTGCACGTCGAGCACAGTCGCGGTCAGATCTTTTTGCAGCGCGGGCAAAGCGACGTTCACAACTGTGCCGTCGATGAACGCCAGGCTGGAGCCAAGAATGGTCGCGGACAGGACCCACGGTCGCGATGATTTCGCGCACGGGACAACTTCGGCCCCAGCGCTCACGCAATTCGGCGGAGGAGTTTGCGCAGCGTGATCGC
>JALZAX010000353.1 GCA_030948055.1 Verrucomicrobiota bacterium
GCTCGTTAGGCCGCTGATTCCGCCGCATGCAGATCGTTATATTCTTCAAGGCCGCCTGAACGCGCCATCGTTGATCGTCTGAGGCCGGAGTACGTCAGCAGCGGGCATCATCATATATCCGACGAGTTCAGGATTAGAACTTCACATTTCATCGCGCTGAATGTTATCCGCTCGCGCGAACGAGTTCACAGAGCCGAGATCTCTGCTGGTTAGGCGGCGATCTTCTCGTGGGGCGGATGCACGCTTGAGAAGCAGGCAGTCTGGCCGCGCGTGCACGGCGAAGTTAAGTAATCAGACAAACAAACAGATCTGCGCCGACGCACTGCAGAGCGGTTCAATAGCGCATATGACGATTTTGCTGCGCTGCCTTTGAAAGCTCTTGCTACTTCAAGAGGATCGCGATTCGCTCTGCCGCCCCGCAGAATTGCGGTAGCGAGTGGATGGGTGCGTTACACTTTTCGACCTGCGGAAGTGAAGCCATAAGAAAGGTTAAAAAGCGAAATTAGCATTAGGCCGAGGGCGAAATAAACCAAGGTGTACTTAGGCGTATCCCTCGCGAAGAATTCGGCCAGCAATCCCCCTGTCATCGTGGCCAACAACAATCCGTTTGCCGCGATTGAAATACTGCTTCTGTGTTTTCGCAAACCGGGCAGGATTGTTATTCGCTCAAAAGATAACAGCAAAAATACCACCACAAGAAAGGCGATAACCAACTCGGTCACGCCTGTAAAAATCCGAAAAACATCAGACGATACGGGCAAGGAGCGAGTTATTTGATTGAACCCGGCGACGGAGACCGCCTGTCCTAAAATCTTGGGCAAGGCAAAGCGAACCATTAACACAGCGATTATAAAATGGAGTAACAGTATAATTCTTCTCATTCCGCAAAGTGGCAAAAACTAAGCGCCCAGCGGTTCGCTGCACCGCCCGGTCATCGCGAAAAACCTAGACATAAAGCTAAGCAAGGGGAAGCCAGAGATTTCGCAGGAGGATACGTGCGCTAATCTCGCAAGTAATCAATGCCGCGGACAACGACGGGCTCAATGTGATGCGCTCTCGCGCCGCCGAGCAGGAAGTGGCCGCGAGGCTCTGCGGCTGAAACCAGAACAGCTACCAGAGTGATTGCGCGCCGGTGCTGCGATCGAAACCATAAGGAATGCGGCTGCTATTATGGTTTCCAACGAAAACGCGCGGTTCGGTGCGGGTGACGGGCAATCAGCATGAGCGCCTCTGAACCACAGGGCGCCGACCTGGGGAGGAAATCCATCTTAGCGATTCTTACCTCGTTGTAATGTGCTGGAAAGGTCCTGGCCACGAAGCGGACAGATGTTGTGCTCATGATTAAGCACAACATTTCGAAGAGAAAACGTTTTGGAAAGGCGCGCGCGCTCTACACCGCAATGGTGGCGAGCGCTTTTGTTTGCGGCGGATTGTTTGCCGCAACCGGAGCGGATCCGGTCGCGCCCACTACCGCGAACCCCGAGATCAAAGTCGATCACGCGGCGGTGAATCGCGCGCATGCTTCGGCCGGCAGTTTTGCGCCGGTGGTGCAGAAGGTGGCGCCGAGCGTGGTGCAGATTTTTGTCACTGGGAAAGATTCGGGGCGCCGGCAGGCGCTGTCGGGCGATCAGATGGAGCAGTTTCGCCGGTTCTTTGGCGGGCAACCGCAATTCGGTGGTGGCGGCGGCCAACCGGGCGGGATGATGCCTAACGAGTCCGATTCACCGCGGCTTCATGGCCTCGGATCGGGTGTGATCGTTTCGGCCGACGGCTATATTCTCACAAACAATCACGTGGTCGGCGAAGCGAGTGCGATCCGCGTTGCGCTGGCCGATGGACGGGAATTCGAAGCGAAGGTGGTCGGCACCGATCCGAAGACGGACCTCGCTGTGATCAAGATCGAGTCGAACAATTTGCCCGCGCTCACCCTGACCGATAGCGATCAGGTCGCGGTAGGCGATGTGGTGCTCGCGTTGGGCAATCCTTTCGGCATCGGGCAAACCGTGACCAAGGGCATCGTCAGCGGCAAAGACCGCGTGATGGGCAACGGTCAGGACGAGGATTTCATCCAGACGGATGCGGCGATTAATCCCGGCAATTCGGGCGGCGCGCTCGTCGATGTTGAGGGCCGGCTGGTCGGGATCAACACTGCGATTTTGAGTCATAGCGGTGGCTTTCAGGGCGTCGGTTTCGCCGTGCCGTCGAACCTTTGCCAATGGGTCATGACGAGCCTGGTGAAGAACGGCCATGTGGACCGCGGATTTCTCGGGGTGAACATCCAGAGCCTCACGCCTGCGTTGGCAAAACAGTTCAAGCTCGACCGCATCAACGGCGCGCTCGTCTCGGATGTGACCGCGGGCAGCCCGGCGGAGAAAGCGGGCTTAAAGAGCGGCGATGTGATTCGCGAGTTCAACGGCCAGCCGGTGAAAGACGCGTCGCAATTCAAACTCCAGGTCGCGCAGACCTCGCCCGGCGCGAAGGCGACCGTGCAACTCATCCGCAACAACGAGACAAAGAGCATCGACCTTACGCTCGGCCAATTCCCGGACGACAAACTGGCGAAGAACGACAAGGGGAGCGGACACGGCGACGATAAGGATGCGCTTGCGGGTGTCGGCGTGACCGATCTCGATCAAAACGCTCGTGCCGAGGCCAAAATCCCGGCGACCGTGCAGGGCGCGGTGATCACGCAAGTGGCGCCGAATTCTCCGGCGTTCGAAGCAGGACTGCGTCCCGGCGATGTCATCACGGAGATCAATCGCAACACCGTGACCAGCGCGCATGATGCGATCGCGCAAACGGAGAAGCCGGCGAGCGAAGAGACTTTAGTGAAAGTCTGGAGCCACGGCGGCAGCCACTTCGTCACCGTCGAGGAACCCAAAGTCGGCTGACGAGCAGACGCGGTTTGCTTATTCAAAACACAACCCTCCTGTCGCTGGATCACAGCGCAGGAGGGTTTGTCGTTGGCCACACGTTTGCCTGCTGTCGCCGGCCCGTCGGCGAGCGATAGTCCGGATACTGTTATGCGTATGCTCGTGGTGGAAGATGACCGGAAAATCGCTTCGTTTGTCGTCAATGGCTTGAAGCAAAATGGCTTCGCCGTTG
>JALZAX010000354.1 GCA_030948055.1 Verrucomicrobiota bacterium
ACAGGCGCGCGGCCGCATCCTTCGTCAGTTATCACGGTTATCTCTCGATTTTGGTCGCTAATGATCCCGACCAGGCGAGCCTGCTAACCGCAATCCGTGAGAATGTAGAAAAATGGGTGGCCTCTTTCGCCGGTCCGGAAACCGAGGGCAAACGAAGCGGCCGCGAGTTCGCTTCCCAGTCCAATGATAATGCCGACGGTCTCCTGGCCGATGCCCGACAGAAAATTTCCCTTTTCGAACGCAATGAATTAAGCACTTACGAAGAGCGTGTCGCCACCGCTACCAAACAGCGCATTTTCAAAACAAGCGCGCTGGCTGCGCTGTGCCTCTTTGCTGTCGCATTACTCGTCGTATCGAATAGCTACAGTTGCGTCCTGGTTCGGCGACAATTGTCGAAACTGAGTGGGGTTGAGACTCGCATCAAGTCCATCATCGAAAACATTCTCGACGGCATGATCATCGTGGATCAGCACGGCGTGATCTGTTCGATGAACCCAGCCGCGGCAAAAATGTTCGGCTGCGTAAACGACGAAATGGTCGGGCACAACTTCATCAAGTTGGTCCCGAAATGTTACGGGCCTACGCCCGAAGCGCCGGCCACCGCCTGCGCCTGGACGGACCTCGCCAGCCGGACCGGCAGCGTCGCGCTGGCCGTCGGTAAGACAAGGCGCGCAGCTTCCTTCCCCATCGAAATTTCATTGAGCGAAATGACGGTGGATCATGAGCAATTTTATGTCGCGATGATCCGCGATGTCACGGAGCGGAAACGTTTCGAAACAGAAATCGCCGCGGAAAAAGAAAGCCTCGCCGTCACCCTGCGGTCCATCGGCGACGGCGTCATCACCACTGACGTCAAAGGCAAGATCATCATGATCAACAATGCCGGCGAACATTTGACCGGCTGGGAATCGAAAGAAGCGATCGGCCAACCGCTCAAAACCGTCTTCAATGTTACGATCGATCTGGCGGCCCAGGCCCGCGCGCAGAACAACAATGGTTATCGCAACGAAGCGCAATCCATCCTCGTCACTCTGCCGGAAAACGCCACGCTCGTGTCGCGCGACGGCACGCAGCATGTGGTCGAGCAAGTCGCCTCGCCCATTCGCGATAACAAAAATCAAGTCGTCGGCGTCGTGCTGGTCTTCCGTGATATCACCGAACGTCAGCGCACTGAAACCGAACGCCGCAAAGCCGAGACCCTGGAACAGCTCGGCTTGCTGGCCGGCGGCATCGCGCACGATTTTAATAACCTGCTCACCGCCATCATCGGCAATATTTCGCTCGCTTCCCTCTTACTGAAGCCAGACGACGAAATGGGGACGCGTTTGAATGACGCGAAAAATGCCTCGCTCCGCGCGCGCGATCTGGCGCAACAACTCCTCACTTTCGCCCGCGGCGGCGCGCCCATTAAGCAGACCGCCTCAATCGGAAAACTCATTCAAGACACCGTCAGCTTTTCACTGCGCGGTTCGCACAGTCGCGCCGATTTTAACTTCGGTCCTGACTTGTGGCCCGCGGAAATCGATTGCGGCCAGATTAGTCAGGTCGTGCAAAACCTTGTGGTCAACGCCGACCAAGCCATGCCCGATGGCGGGACGCTTTCGGTCAGTTGCGAAAATTTCGTTCACACTCCAGAGACGCAGCCGCAGGTGACCGATCTGCAGTGCGGCGATTACATCCGAATCACAATTCGCGATCAAGGCACCGGCATTCCCGAGAATTATTTGAAACGCATTTTCGATCCTTACTTCACCACCAAAGCCAAAGGCAACGGCCTTGGCCTGGCCACGACCTATTCGATCATGAAGAACCACAACGGTCTCATCACGGTCGAATCACAGGTGCACGTTGGGTCCACTTTCACTTTGTATTTGCCAGCTTCACGCCATCAGGTGATGAGCGCTGAGCGGGAAGTGCCGACGATGCCGATGGCCTCTGTCGGTCCGGAAGGCGGGCGCATCTTGATTGTCGATGATGAAGAAGCGATTCGCGCGCTGGTCGTCTTCACGCTCGAGCGACTCGGGTATGAAGTCGCGGAAGCCGAAACGGCACTCGACGGCGTGAATCTCTATCGCGAAAAATTCGAAGAGGGCCGACGTTTCGACGCGGTTATTCTCGACCTAACTTTACCGGGCGGGATGGGGGGCAAGGAGGCGCTCAAGCGTTTGATCGAAATTGATCCAACGGTGAACGCGATTGTTTCCAGCGGATACGCCATGGACGCGACCATGAGCCGCTACCAGGATTACGGATTCCGCGGCGTGATCGCGAAACCGTACGAAGCGGCCGAGCTCGGCAAGATCGTCCACGAAGTCATCCAGGCGAGCCGGGTTAATCTGGTCGAGGATTTCGATGGCGGCCGACTCGCGTCGCGCGTCGCCTGATCGACAACTACTCGTTAGGAATCCCCTGTCCGCAAGCGCGGCAGCAACTGCTCGAGAATGACGGCGACCGATTCTTCCGGGGTTTGCTCATCCGTTCGCACGATGATTTCCGGATCTTCCGGCGCCTCGTAGGGCGCGTCGATTCCAGTGAAATCGCGAATTTCTCCTGCGCGAGCCTTCTTATAGAGATGCTTCGGATCGCGCGCCTCGCACACACGCAGCGGCGCATCCACGTGCACTTCGATGAATTCCGCCTTCGATTCCAGCGCAATCTCGCGCGCACGACGACGATCTGCCCGATAAGGCGAAATGAACGCGGTGATGACGACCGTCCCCGCGTCCGCCATCAACTTCGCCACTTCGCTAACGCGACGGATATTTTCCACGCGATCTTCCGGCGAGAAACCCAGATTGGAATTCAAACCGTGTCGAATGTTATCGCCGTCGAGGACGTAGGCGTGCATGCCGCGAGCGAAAAGCTCCGCCTCCACTCCTTGCGCAATCGTCGATTTTCCCGCACCAGAAAGTCCGGTTAACCAAACAACCGCGCCGCGATGACCGGTAAGCGCGGCACGACGTTGCGCGGTAATTTTTCCTTCGGTCCACGAAATGTTTTTGCTCTTCACCGCGGAACGCTCGGTATAGGTGCCGCCGAAAGTAATTCCGCCGCCGCAAATCCGGCCGTCTTTCACCAGCACGAATCGACCGAGACTCGGAA
>JALZAX010000051.1 GCA_030948055.1 Verrucomicrobiota bacterium
AATTCGCCGCGCCTAACGAGTTCATTCATCGCTACGCCAAACTCCGCGCGTTCGCCGTAGCCGAGCCAGCAAATGCGCGCCGGCAATCCCTGAAATTGAATACGCTTTTGCGCAAGGTCCATCCAACGCGCGAGAATCTCATTGTCCGGAAACATTTCGAGCGCGAGACGATCGGTGCGTGCGATATCATCGGGCTCGCCACTCAATGCCACCCAGCGAAAAGGTCCTTTTCCTTCGCAAAAAAGCGGGCGGATGTATTCCGGAACAAAACCGGGAATCTCAAACGCATTTTCGACACCGGCCTTTTTTGCCTGCGTCCGAAGGTTGTTTCCGTAATCGAAAGTAATCGCGCCCTTTTTCTGCAGATCGAGCATCGCTCCCACGTGGACAGCCATCGATCGCATCGAACATGCGATGTATTCTTCCGGTCTCAGAGCGCGCAACTGCGCGGCCTCCTCGAGGCTCATCCCATGCGGCACGTAACCATTGAGCGCATCGTGGGCACTCGTTTGATCGGTCAAGACATCGGGCACGATTCCGCGTCGCACCATTTCCGGAAGCACATCGGCGCAATTGCCGACCAAACCAACCGAGATCGCTTCACGTTTGTCACGCGCGGCGTCGATTAGCTTCATCGCGTCGTCGAGCGAATGCGCGATCTTGTCGCAATAACCACTCGTTAGGCGTTTTTCGATTCGCGTTGGATCGACATCGATGCCGAGAAAAACTGCGCCTGCCATCGTCGCCGCGAGCGGCTGTGCCCCGCCCATTCCGCCAAGTCCGCCACTGACAACAAATTTTCCTTCGAGCGAACCGCCGAAATGTTTTTTAGCGGCGGCGCTAAACGTTTCGAACGTGCCCTGCACAATTCCCTGACTGCCGATGTAAATCCACGAGCCGGCCGTCATCTGGCCATACATCGTCAAGCCAAGCCGCTCGAGTTTATTGAACTCGGTGTAATTCGACCATTGCCCAACCAGATTCGAATTGGCGATCAGAACGCGCGGCGCTTCGTCGTGCGTGCGAAATTTCCCGACCGGTTTTCCGGATTGTACCAGCAACGTCTCATCGTTTCTCAGGCCGCGGAGCGAATGGACGATGGCTTCGAATGCTTCCCAACTCCGCGCGGCGCGACCTGTTCCGCCGTAAACAATCAACCTATCGGGATCCTCGGCGACATCGGGATCGAGGTTGTTCATCAGCATGCGCATCGCCGCTTCCTGATGCCAACCCTGGCAAGTGATCTGTGCGCCGCGGGGAGCCCGGATCAATCTTTTCCCGCTCATATTTTTTCGTGTTCGCTGTCGAATTCACCCGCGCGAATGGCGGCCGCGATTTCTTCGATATCTCGCGAGAGCGAGCGGTCCTCTTCCACCGCCGGGGAAATCATCCGCACTTTTTCGTAAGCGCGTTCTACACCGGTGCCGGCTTTGAGCGGGTGGCGAAATTCCAGACCTTCAGCGGCGGCGAGTAGCTCGATCGCTAGCAAATACTCCGCGTCGTCCGCGATCTCGCGCAATTTCAAGGCCGACGTCATCCCCATCGAGACATGATCTTCTTTTCCACCCGAGGTCGGCAAATTATCGATGCTGGCCGGATGCGCGAGAATCTTCGCGTGATTCAAAAGCGCCACGGACGCGACGTGCAAAATCATGAAGCCGGAATGCGTGCCGGCATGAGGGGCGAGGAAGGGCGGGAGTCCTTCGTTCAAATCCGGATTCACCAGACGATCGGTGCGGCGTTCGCTGATACTCATCAAGTCGGTCAGCGCGATCGCAGCGTAATCGAGTGCGAGGGCGAGCGGTGCTCCATGAAAATTTCCACCTGAGAGAACTTCTTTTTCATTCGCGAAGACTAACGGGTTGTCAGTGGCAGAGCCCGATTCGATGGCGAGAACCTCTTCGCAATGCGCGATCGCGCCACGCACCGCGCCGTGGACCTGGGGCATGCAACGAAGACTATAGGCGTCCTGGACGCGCGGATCGCCGGTCTTGTGCGACTCGCGGATCTCGCTGCAATCGAGCAAAGCGCAGAGATGTTTCGCCACGGCAATTTGTCCGGGATGTGGTCGCGCGTTTTGAATGCGCAGATCAAACGCGGTCGGAGTTCCTTTCAACGCTTCCAGCGTCATCGCGCCGATGACATCGGCTACGCATGAGAGACGTTTCGCGCGCAGCAAGGCGAGACCACCGACGGCATGCATCGCTTGCGTGCCGTTCAGAAGCGCTAGCCCTTCTTTTGCTTCCAATCGCACCGGCGAAAGACCGGCGCGCTGGAGCGCCACTTTGCTTTCGATGCGGGCGCCCTCGTAAAAGCATTCGCCTTCGCCGATCAGGCCTAACGAGAGGTGGGCCAGCGGAGCGAGATCGCCGCTGGCACCGACCGATCCTTTCTCCGGAACTACCGGGTGCACGCCGCGATTCAGCATTTGCAAAAGCAGCTCAATCACTTCTAAGCGGATGCCGCTGAGGCCGAGGGCGAGAACATTGGCGCGCAATAACGCCATGGCGCGCACTTCCGGTTCGCTCAACGGCCGACCGATACCGCAGGCGTGACTGCGCACCAGGTTCAATTGCAATTGCCGCAAATCTTCGCGCGGAATGTGAACCTCGGAGAGTTTTCCGAACCCGGTGTTCACGCCGTAAACGACCGCATCAGAATCGGTGATTCTTTCGATCACTTCTCGCGAGGCGCTGATGCCGGCGTGCGTCGACCTGGCGAGACTGACCGGTTCGCGATCGATCGCTACCGCGGCAATCGCATTTAGCGATAACGGCTGTCCGCTCAGTTCCATCGGAGCATCTTAGTGAGGGAGCGCACTTCGATAAACAGGTTTTCGCCTAACCAGTGCAAGACGACCAGGGATAATAGAAAAGGCCAGACCGCATCACGGCCTGACCTTTTAAATTGAAGCTATCCGGAGCCGGACAACTAGGGTTGAGACTACTTTGAGTAGGTGCTGCTGCTGGCCGTCGTGCTGGCGGCTTCTTTGTGCTGTGCGCACGCCCCCAGGCTCAACGCACCGGCCGCAATGGCCACAATCATAATCGCTTTCAAAAATTTCATCTATAGTTTCGCCCCCTTTCCGAGCAAGTTGCTGCCGTCATTTAGGCAAGGAGCTTCGTCTGCGCAATGCTTTTCTCGCCTTTTTCTCGCAGGCCCTTTTCGCCTGCTCCCCGTAATAACAATCGGCGTTTCCACCTTTACCAGATCAAACAGCTCCGCTACATCGGCGTTTTTCATACGAATGCACCCGTGACTGTCGGGCCGGCCAATCGTTTCTTCGTGATTCGTGCCGTGTATATAAATGTAGCGATCGTGGCTATTGGCGTTGGCGCGTTCGAGCCCGTCGAGCCAGAGAATGCGCGACATGATCAGGTCGTCTTCGCTTAACATTTTCTTTGTCAGCCGAACCGGCTTGCGGCTCTTGAAGGCGGTGTTCAACGCCCGGCCGGCGCCAATTTTTTCCGCGATCCGAAATCGCCCGAGCGGGGTTCTCATGCTCCCCTCTTCGCTGCCTGCGCCGTACTTCGAGGTGGAAACGGAAAATTTTCGCAACGCTCTGCCTCCGCGCTTCAGGATGAGCTGCTGTTTCGGAATCGAAATGTGAATACTGAGCTGGGCGTCTTCTTTCACCTCGGGACATTAGTTAACACACAGCGAAAGCGACTGCGATCTTGTGTCAGGTTGCGCAGCATCTGCGGATGAGGAAGAAGTGTGCGGGTTAATGCAGCCATGAAACTTCCCCGGATCCTCCTGCTGTTGGCGCTGCTTCTCGCCGGTTGTATAACGAATGATCCCGGCGGCACAACCTCGCAGGAACTAGGCGTTGCCCTTAGCGCCTTGTCGCCCAGCGTCGATCGTAATGAAGCGCAACGCGCCGCCGATTGCATTTACGTGACCGCCGCCCGGTTGAAACGGGAATATAAAATCACGAGCTCGCCGACCTGGCATAACTTCCTGATCGCATCCGGCACCCGCACGAAGGGCTTCTGCTACCATTGGACGGAAGACATTTTGGCCGCACTGCGTCCCTTGCAGCTAAAGACTCTCGATATCCACTGGGCCATCGCCGATCGCGGCAAAGACACCGAAAGTAATGCCCTCGTTCTGACCGCAAAAGGCCAGCCGCTTCCGACCGGAATCGTGATCGACGCCTGGCGATTCGGCGGTCGCGTGTTTTGGAAAGCGGCGAATGCGGATCATACTTATCAGTGGCAGGAGGATTACTCTCCCTACGCCCGCGCACGTATGGCCGGCTTGCCGCCACCTCGCCGTTGATTCGTTGGTCCGGCGCTTTTCTTCGCCAGCGACGCAGCTAAACTGCAGCCGATCGTGGAAAGAAGCTACAACATCGCCATTGCTGGAGCGACCGGTGCCGTCGGTCTCGAGTTGCTCGACGTGCTCACGCGGCGCGCATTTCCAGTCGGCGAAACGCGCTTGCTCGCTTCAGCCAGATCCGCAGGAAAGACAATACCATTCCGCGGTGAGGACATTCTTGTGCAGGAACTGCGGGAAGATTCCTTCGCCGGAATCGATATCGCATTCTTTAGTGCCGGCGGCGACATCTCGCGCAAACTCGTGCCCGTGGCGCGTGACGCCGGCGCGGTGGTGATCGACAATTCCTCCGCCTTTCGAATGGACCCGGCGGTGCCGCTGGTTATACCCGAGATCAACGGCCGCGACGTGGCGGAGCATCGAGGCATTATCGCGAATCCGAATTGCACAACCGCCGTCGCGCTCATGGCGCTCTATCCGCTGCATCTCGCGTTTGGAGTGAGACGCATTTTCGCTTCAAGTTACCAGGCCGTGTCCGGCAGTGGCGCGCGTGCGATCGCCGAGTTGAAGAAGCAGGTCAACGAGCCTGACGCGAAACCGGAAGTTTATCCGCATCCCATCGCTTTCAACGTCCTGCCACACGTCGATTCATTCTTGCCCGACGGTTACACGAAAGAAGAAATGAAAATGCAAAACGAAGGTCGACGCATCATGCATTTGCCGAATTTTCGCGCATCCGTCACCTGCGTTCGTGTTCCGGTCTATCGCGCGCATTCCGTCGCGGTCAGCGCGGAATTTGAGCGACCTGTTTCGGTCGATCAAGCGCGCGAAGTTTTGGCGAAAGCGCCTGGCTTGGACTTGTTAGACGAACCGCAACGCAACCGTTATCCGATGCCCCTCGATGCGGCCGGCAAGGATAATTGCCAGGTCGGCCGTGTCCGAATCGATTGCGCCTTGGAGAACGGTTTGGCCTTCTGGGTTTCCGGCGATCAACTCTTGAAAGGCGCGGCGCTCAACGCCGTGCAGATCGCCGAATTATTGTAGCGCAAAAACAACACGGCCCCGGATCGCTCCGGGGCCGTTGAATTCGTTAGGCGCGGACTATTGGTCGGGAGCCGGTGTTTGCTCCGGCGGAGCCTGTCCCTTCTTGGGCTTCTTATCCTGCCCTTGTCCTTGGTTACCCTGTGGCACCTGCTGAGGTGGCTGAACCCTTTGCGGCGGTTGCTCGCGCGCGGCGCGTCTGGCTTCGGCCTGTTGTTGCTGTTGCTCCGACTGCGCCGCTCGGCGCGCGTCGTTTTCCTGCTGCATCTGAACCTTGCGCGCGTTCGCGGCTTCCTGCGCCTGTTTCATTTGCTCCATCTGCGCGGCTCGCCTGGATTCGTTTTCCTGTTGCATCTGTACTTTGCGTCCCGCAGCCGCTTGCTCGGCCTGCTTCACCTGTTGTTCGCGCTCGGCTTTCTTTGTTTCCGCTTGTTGCTTGAGCTGCTCGGCTTGCTGCGATTGTGCGGCCCTCTTCGCTTCATTTTCCTGCTGCATCTGCGCCTTACGCGCGACGCCGGCTTCCTGGGCTTGTTTCATTTGCTGATCGCGCTCAGCTTTCTTTGTCTCAGCCTGCTGCTTCATTTGCTCGGCCTGTTGTGACTGCGCGGCCTTCTTTGCATCGTTATCCTGCTGCATCTGCGCCTTGCGCGCGACGCCGGCTTCCTGGGCTTGCTTCATTTGTTGATCGCGCTCAGCTTTCTTTGTCTCGGCCTGCTGTTTCATTTGCTCGGCCTGTTGCGACTGCGCGGCCTTCTTTGCATCGTTTTCCTGCTGCATTTGCGCCTTTCGCGCCGCGGCTTGCGTCTCCGCCCGTTGCTTCATCTGTTCGCGTGTGAGTTTCTCCTGGCCTGCCGTATCTCCGGTAGCCGGCGATATTCCCGGAGCCGGTGAGGCTTGCAGCGCGGCGGCAGCCTTCTTCAACTCGTCCGGTCGCACTGGCTGAACACGCGGAGGCGCAATCTCTTTGGGATTCTCGGTTTTGAATTTCGCCTGCAACTCAGCGTGCCGTTTTTGATCAATGCCGCTCCAGCCGGTTTCGAGATTTGGTTTCTCCACTTTGGTCTTCAGCACTTTCGGCGCGACAGTTTGCGCGGGTCTTTCAAACCTCACGGGCGCGGCAATCATGAGCTGGTTGCCCTCCACTTTGGTCATGGCGTTCGATCGAGCCGCGGCGCGCAGATCCACATTTTCTTCGCGTTGCAATTGCAACCGTGGAATCTGTCGCGTCGAATAGGCGCTGAGGCGATTGTAATCGGGACCGTAATTGTAAACGACCGAGTTGTTGTAAGTGATGTTGGTCACATTCACCGTGTTGTTGATGTAAGTGATGTTTTCGCGTGGATCGACAATGCGGCGGCGCAGCACTGGCTCGCCGATGTAGCGCACATCGACGAAGTTGTAATACTCCGGACCGATATCGAATTCGATATCGACGCGGCCGGTGATGGGCCGGCCTTCGTAAACCGGTTCGCCACCCTCATATCGCGGCGGTAATGGCGCCCAACCGACGTGATCGCCACCCGTGCGCCAGGAAACCCAGGCCGGTCCCCATTCCGTGCCGGGAACCCAAACCCAGCCGAGGCTGCGCAAACGCGCCCAGCGGCCGTAGTGGTAAGTCGCCCAACCAAAATTTTCGTAGGAAACCCATGTCCAGCCGACATTGGTGTAGGCCCAATATCCATCCGCATAGGGCCGCCAGCTCCGATCGCTTACCGCCACGTTTGGTTGCCAGCAGTAGCCGTAATCGCCGACTTCGACCCAGTTACCGTCGTCGCCGAGATTGTCATAAAAGAAATCGATCGAGACATCCGTCGCGGCTTTTGCATGCGGCGCCGCGCAGAAAGACAGAGCAACAATCGCCACCGAAAAAAGAATTCGTTTCATAATGGTTTCGTAGTTAGACCGCGAACGAGGGACGATTATTCACCGCCGTGGACCGACTGCTTAACGAGAGCGAAGAACGACGAACGAACGCGTGCGTTTTCGGCAAACCGAAAGAACATGCGTTCCCTGCGGATCGAGCGAGGCGACGACTTTGCGATAGTCCGCCACGGAATTCACCGGCTGCTGATTCACTTCTTCAATCACATCGCCTTTGCGCAATTCGCCAGATGGATCATCGACTTTGGTTACCACCACGCCGCGGACGCTATTCGGCACGTCGAGCGATCGCGCGAGATCAGGCGTGAGTTCCTGCACCTCCACTCCGGCGAGCGGCGCCTGATCCTGCAAGTCATCCGGGTCAGGAAATTGCGGCGTCTGCGGTGTCGCCGGCGGCTGTTGTGGAATTTGCTGCTGCGGCTGGCGCGGCGCAGGGCCGGCCGTCAAATAATCAGTCGGTTGTTCCTTGATCGCTGTCGTCACCTTCACCGGTTTGCCGCTGCGTGAAATTTCCAGTTCGATCTTTTTGTTGACCTCGGTCTGCGAAACAAAGGTGCGCAATTGCTGAAAATTGTGCACGTCGCGCCCGTCGAATTTCTTGATCACATCGCCCGGCTGAATTTGCGCCTCCGCTGCCGGCGAATCTTTAATCACCTGCTGCACCGGCACGCCATCGGTTTCCGTCCGCTGATCCATTAGGATGCCGAGATAGCCGCGGATGATTCGCCCTTGCTTCAAAAGAGACTCAAGCGCGCTCTTAACCGTGTTTGCCGGGATGGCAAAACCGATGCCCGACGATGTTCCAGTGCGCGAAATGATCGCGGTATTGATCCCGATAATTTCACCTTGCAGATTGATCAACGGTCCGCCGCTGTTCCCCGGATTAATCGCCGCATTGGTTTGCAGAAAATCTCCGAAACCATCCGCGCGATTCGGCCGGCCTTTCGAACTGATGATCCCGTCCGTGACCGTCTCCTCAAAACCAAACGGATTTCCCACCGCCAAAACAAAATCGCCCGCCTGCACCGCTTCGGAATCGCCAAATTTCAGCGGCTTTACATTCGGATCGTCAATTTTCAGGACCGCTAGATCGACGACCGAGTCGCTGCCAATCAAACGCGCCTGCTTCGTTCGTCCGTCACTGAGTTGCACCTCGATCTCGTCGACATTTTCCACCACGTGATTGTTGGTCACGATGTGCCCTTCAGTGGAAACAATCACGCCGGAGCCTAACGAGTTCTGGACGGCGTTCGGATCGGTCTGATTGCGATAGGGCGGCGAATTGCGAAAGAAAAATTCGAAAGGATCCATCCCATACTGACGGCGCATCGTCATCCGCTTGGTGGTTTTGATACTGACCACCGCCGGCACCACACTGGAAACGAGCGCACGACGTTCGCGATTCAAGGCATCAAGCGTTGGGATCGCTTTCGGATCGATATTCGGCGTCGAGGCCAGGGTGTATTTTTCCGGCGTAGCGCGCGCGACCAGATTGAGTGCGCCGTGCTTCAGTCGGTAATCATAAAGCGCGGAGATGCCCGCGCTCAGCAGCCCGACAAACAAAAGAAATTTGATCAGATTTTTCATCAGCTCACGTTGGAAAAGCTTCGTCCCTGTTCTTCGACAACCAACTTGCGGAAACGTTGATTCTCGGGCGCTTCGAGGCGCGGGTCCCACTCGATAATCGCATTAGCCGCAGCGCGCGCGCGCAACATCAATTCCATATCAGTTTTCAAATTACCCAGCTGCAACGCTGGCAAACCACTCTGCGCGGTGCCCAGCAGGTCACCCGGCCCGCGCTGGTCCCAGTCCGCCTCCGCCACTTCGAAACCATTACTCGTTTTTTCCAGGACACCCAGTTTCGAAGTCACTTCCGGCGATTTGTCCGACGTCATCAAGATGCAATACGACTTGTGTTCGCCGCGACCGATTCGGCCGCGCAGTTGATGCATCTGCGCCAGTCCGAAGCGCTCTGCGTTTTCGATCAACATCACCGTTGCATTCGGAACGTCGACACCGACTTCGATTACCGTCGTGCTGATGAGCGCGCTCGTTTCCCCGCGGCGAAACCGTTCCATGGTCGCCTGTTTTTCCGGCGGCGCTATTCGTCCATGCAACAACTCGCAACGAAATGGCCGCAACCGCTCCTGCCAGCGTTCGAACTCCGCTGCGGCCGCTTTCGCGTCGAGCTTATCGCTTTCGTCGATCAGCGGGTAAACGATGTAAGCCTGCCGTCCCGCTTCCAACTGCGTGCGCATGAAGGTCAGTACTTCGCCCAATTTCGAATCATCGCGCGGAGCAGTTACGATCTTGCCGCGATTCGCCGGCATTTCATCGATGATGGAAACATCGAGATCGCCATAAACCGTCATGGTCAGCGTGCGCGGAATCGGCGTAGCGGTCATGACCAGGACATCCGGCGCCGGTTGACGATTCGTTAGGCGTGCGCGCTGCGATACGCCAAACTTGTGTTGCTCGTCGATAACAACGAGGCCCAGGTTTTCAAACGCCA
This sequence comes from Verrucomicrobiota bacterium, assembly GCA_030948055.1. Lineage (GTDB taxonomy): Bacteria > Verrucomicrobiota > Verrucomicrobiia > Chthoniobacterales > UBA10450 > JACCTI01. The sequence continues at coordinate 9,713 of JALZAX010000051.1, forward strand.
CGCCCTCATAAAGCAACGCATGCGTGCCGATAATGACATGCGGTGATTCGGAACTCTGGGGAGCGCACGCTTGCAGCGTGCTGGTCGCGGTATTCTGCCGCGACGAACTTTCCTGGAGGGCCGTTCCATCGTCTTGCGTCCAGATCCAAGGATAATCTTCGGTTTGATCAACAATACCGGCGTCCCATGGATTCCGCAGGATGTAATGGAACTTCTCCGCCAGATCCCGATCGGAACGAATATAACGATCGAAAGTCTCACGCTCCCAGACCGCGCCCTTTTTTCCCTCCTGTTTATTGATATCGCGCGCCGTAAAGGATTTCAGCGACCGCATCAATTCCGTGAGCGACCAAAATTTATTTTCGTGCTCTTCTTTCGGCCAGGGTTGAAACAGGGCATGGACATGATCCGGCATGACGCAGAGCGCGAAGAGCTCGTAACGATCGCGATGAAAATGGCGCCAGGCGTTGAGGACAATTGTCCGTGCGTCCGGGTTTAAGTTGCGCCGACGCGCCGTGGTAATTGTCACGGCATAGATTGCCCACGGCTTCTCAAAGGGGGGAAGTCGGCGCTTCGCATAATGGACGTTTTCTCCGGAATCGAACACTGCGGAAGTTCGCGATGGCGGAACGCCATCGCCAGCACGCTGCAAGCGTGCGCTCCCCGGGCTTACACTCCCCGCGAAGAGTGGGAGCGGCGCGTTGTCTTCTTTGCGTGCGCCAGTGCGCAACGCCAGACGAACGCCGAGCAGTTCTAACCAGCGAGTGAGGACAGCGTAGTGTTGTTCGGCGAGAATTTGCGTCGGCGCCATTAAGGCCGCTTGGAAACCGGCTTCGATTGCCAGCAGCATTGCGCTAATGGCGACAACGGTTTTGCCGGAGCCGACATCACCTTGCAGCAGTCGATTCATGGGCTGCTGCGACGTCAGATCGCGACGGATTTCATCGAGCACGCGTTCCTGTGCACTCGTTAGGCCGAACGGCAGCGACTGCAAAAATCGCTTCAGCAATTGACCGCTTCCGGCGTGCGCTTGACCCGGACGCGCACTCGCCTGCGCCCGACGCGAGGCTATTGTCATCTGCATCGCGAAAAATTCAGAGTAAACCAGATGATGCCGCGCAGCGTCGCGCGCTGCCCAACTTTCCGGAAAATGAATTTGCTGCAACGCCCTCCGGCGCTCGCCCGTGGCGTGATTTCGCGGCAGCAATGTCTCGACATCGTCATCGGAAAGATTTTCCAAGGCGTGAAAAATGAGCCCGCGAAAAACGCGCTGCGAAATTCCTTCCGTCGCCGGATAGATCGGCGTGATCCGGCGAAAATGAATTGACAGCTCTTCGTCGTCTTCGATTACTTCGAACTCCGGATGTTCCATGCAGAGACGCTGCCCGCGTAACCGGGGCTTGCCGAAAACGACCAGACGCTGGCCGGTGGCGATCATCTTCTGCACG
>JALZAX010000052.1 GCA_030948055.1 Verrucomicrobiota bacterium
TGCCAACGCAGTACAATCTTTCGCTGCAAGCCACGCAGATCGTTTTCGCGGGCGGGCGCGTTATTTCAAATATTCGCTCGGCCGATTTTCAACGCGACAGCGCCTACTACGGATTTCGTAACGCGATCGATCAGGTCATCGCAACGACACGGCAGCAATTTTATCTGGTGCTGCTCGACCGCGCGCTCATCGGCGTGCAGGAAGAATCGGTTAAACTTTTGCAGAGCCAATTGCAGGACCAGCAGAATCGTTTCGACGCGGGAACCGTTCCGCGTTTCAACGTCCTGCAGGCGCAGGTCGCACTCTCCAATCAATATCCGCAATTGATCGGCGCGCGGAATAATTATCGGATCGCGCAATTACAGCTCGCGAAAACCATGGGCTTGGATTTCGATCCGAATCGCGGCGATGGCCCGCCGCTTGAGGCTATCGGCGAGCTCGCCTACGTGCCGCGCCACATTCCCCTGACTAGGGCGATCGAAGTAGCGAAGGAGCATCGGCCATTCATCAAAGCGCAAAAAGCGACCGTTCTTTCCAATCGCGCGCGGGTCAGCGTGGCGCGCTCTGGATTTTTTCCGCAAGTTAGCGCAACCGCAGCCTATGAGGGTCGTAGTTCGCCGATCAGCGAAGACATTCATTCAGTGCGCCAAGGTTACGTTTTTGGCGGCACCGGCAACTGGGCGATTTGGGATTGGGGCCAAACTTACGGAAGACTGAAGCAGTCCAAGGCTATTCTCGAAGAATCGAAGATCACGCTTGATGATTTCGTGCGTCAGGTGGAATTGGAAGTGCAGCAGGCCTATTCGAATTTGGTCCAGGGCAAAGAGTTGATTCAGAGCCAGGAAAAAAATGTCGAACAGGCGAATGAAGCGTTGCGTCTGGCCAGCGCGCGACTCGGCGCGGGCGCGGGCACACAGTTGGAAGTGCTCGATGCGCGCGTGCAGTTGACCACCGCACAATCGACCCGGCTGCAAGCGCTTTACACTTACAACGCGGCGGTGGCGGAATTCGATCGCGCCACTGCGACGGAAGTAACTTTCTCGAGTCGACTCGATGAGCCGAACACGCGGCGCAAACTCAAGACCGACGCGAATCCGACGCCCCCGCCGAAGCCGACGCCCATCCCGCTTAACGGCTCGCCAGAAATTCGGGTACGGCGCGAGATACATCGGGCCGATATCTCGAAATAGGCGCGAGCCTTGCAGAAGCCAGAACTTCCATTCGAGCGATTCGCCGCTTTGCCGGCTGAAAACTGCATGCATGCCTTTGTGCATCGCGTGCCCGGTGTGGATGTCTCTTACGATAAAGCCGAGGTGCTGGCGCGACTCGACGAGGTGCACCGGGAAGTTCGAAACGCACTCGGCGTGGGCGAGCGCGAGTTTGTTACCGCACAGCAGGTCCATGGCAACGAGGTCGCCATCTTCGATCACTTTTCTTTGCCTAACGAGTGCTTCGCGGGTTGCGACGGACTCATCACCAATCAGCCAAATGTTTGCCTGGGAATTTACGTGGCAGATTGCTGCGCAGTCTACTTGGTCGATCCGATCAAGCGCTGCATCGGATTGGTGCACTCGGGCAAGAAAGGCTCCGAGTTGGAAATTTCCGCGCGCGCGATCGCGCTCATGCAGGAAAAGTTCGGTTCGCGGCCGGACGACTTGATCGTGCAACTAAGCCCCTGCATTCGCCCGCCGCATTACGAAATCGATTTTGCCTCCGCCATTGTCGAGCAATGTCGTGTTGCGGGCGTGAAGCATGTACACGATTGCCAAACCTGCACCGCGTGCGATCTCGAGCGTTATTATTCTTACCGGCTCGAGAAAGGAAAAACCGGACGAATGTTGGCGCTTCTTGCGCTTCGCTAAAATTATTCTTCGACGCCGTGTTTGTAGGGCAGAATTCCGCGCTTTGCCTTCTTCACGAATTCAAAAAACTCGCGGCCTAACGAGTTAAATTCCGTCGCCTCTGCTTTCTCCAATGCCTGCCGCGTATTGAGACCACTGCGATAAAGCAATTTGAACGCGCGTCGAATTTCATCGCGCTCCTCCGCGCTGAAACCGGCCCGCCGTAAACCGAGAACATTGACTCCGAAAACATAATTGCGTTCGGCCGCGAGAAGGAACGGCGGGATGTCTTTGCTGAAAGCCGAGCTGCCTTGCGCCATGACCAGACGTCCAACGCGCATGAATTGATGAAAGGTCGTCCCGCCGCCGATGAAGGCGCGGTCGTCGATTTCCACATAACCGGCCAGCAAACAATTATTGGCGATGATCACGCCGTTCCCGACGCGGCAGTTATGTCCGACGTGCGCACCGGCCATGAGAAAATTTTCATCGCCGATGGTGGTGGCCGTTCCCTCCGCCGTTCCGCGGTGAATGGTGCAGTGTTCGCGAATCACATTTCGATCTCCGATGTGAACCGCGCTGCGCGTGTCCGTCTTGAATCCAAGATCCTGAGGCGGCCCGCCGATAATCGAACCTTGTCCGATCACATTCCCCTCGCCGATCTCCACCGCACCCTCCAAAACGACATGCGACTGCACAATGGTTTTCGCGCCTATCGAGACTTCCGGGCCAATGACGGAATACGGACCAACCTCTGCATCCGGTGCGATCTTCGCCTTGGGGTCGACGATGGCGCTCGGATGAATTTTCACAAGACGCCTGCTTCCTTGAAACTGAAATACGGCTGTCGACCTTCCGCCGGTGCGCCAAGAATGATGTGATCCAGCAGTTTGATCTGAAGAAGCTCGGCTGCTTCTGCCAGACGTCTCGTTAGGCTGTGATCGGCCTGGCTCGGCGACGGATCCCCCGAGGGATGGTTGTGCGCTACGATGACGGCGTAAGCCGAGGCAATGATGGCTGGTCGAAAAACTTCGCGCGGATGCGCAACGCTCTCGCTCATGCTGCCACGCGAAATTTCCTCGACCCGCAAAAGATGATAGCGCGTGTCGAGCATCAGGATGCGGAGCGATTCTTTTTGCAACGCGCGCATCTCCGCGCCTAACAAGTCGTAAACCAGCTCGGGCGTATCGATTTTTTTCTGTGCCAGCCGTTCCTGCGCGATCCGGTGGGCAAGATTGAAGGCGGCGACAAGCTCGATCGCTTTTACACCTTTGATTCCTTTGATTTTCGAGATCTCCTCGATCGAACAACGACTCAAGGCATTGAGCGTTTTGTATTGCGCCAGTAACTCGCGCGCTACCTCCACCGCATTCTTTCCCTGGAATCCAGTGCGCAACAATATCGCAATCAGCTCTGCATTCGTCAGCGCATTGGCCCCGCGGGCCACTAATTTTTCGCGCGGACGATCGTCCTGCGGCAGTTCGCGAATTTTTAGCTGCGCCACCTAATCGCGCAATTGATCGAGCAACTCGCGCAAAGCGTCGCCGAACTGGTGAAGCGATTCTGCGTGTGGACCGCGCGGCAAAATCGAAAGCTCCGTTTGCGCTTCGCTAATCAGATTCTGTCCGGCCGTGATCGATTCGCTCAAGGGCGCGCTGTTGAGTTCCGCACGCACAATTTCCGTCAGCTCATCCACCTTGCCGTTCACGATCATTTGCGAGTAATGCTCGCGCTCGACCGCGGGGGCGCTCTTCAACAACACCAGGATCGGCAGAGTCAGTTTTCCTTTGCGTAAATCGGTGCCGAGGGTTTTGCCGATGACCGATTCGTTTCCGGCCAGATCGAGGCAGTCGTCATAAATCTGGTAGGCTGCGCCGATTTTCATTCCGAAACTTTGCAAGGCGCGCACGGTCGCCTCGTCTGCCTCGTTGATCACGGCCCCGAGCTGCGCGGCGGCGGAAAAGAGCGAGCCGGTTTTCATTTCCACAATGCGCCGATAATCTTCGATCGCCAGATGCAGATCGAAGCGCCGCTGGGTTTGAATGATCTCGCCCGAGCAAACATCACGCGCCGCCTGCGCGATGGCGCGGCTCACATCTGCTTTTTCGAAATTGGTCGAGAGGTTGAGGGCCTGCGCAAAAAGACAATCGCCTAACAAAACGCTGAGCGAATTTCCCCAGCGCGCGTTCACCGTCGGTTGTGCGCGGCGCCGTTCGGCTTCGTCCATGATGTCGTCATGCACCAGCGTCGCGATATGGATCAGCTCTAGAATGACCGCGAGATCGATGTGCGCCGGGGTTATTCCGCCAGTGGCGCCGCCGCTCAGCAACGCCATCAGAGGTCGCAAACGTTTACCGCGGCCGCCGATCGCATAAGCGACGTAACCTTCCACCGCCGGATCGAAAGAAGCAGACTCAGCCGCGATTCGATTTTCGACTTCTTCGAGATACGGTTGCACCGTTTCCGCCACTCTCGCGAGCGGTCCGGAAGAAGTGGCCTCGGCCGCTAACGAACGTGCGAAAACTTCCACGCCGTCAGAATAGAAGGCGGCTATTTCAAAGTCAAAGCGTAGCTATCTCCGGCGCAACCAGGCGTCGGTTCCGTATTTTTCCCGCTCTAAGATTTCGGCACGGGCCAGAATTTCTGAGGATAAAACGCGCTTTTCAAAATTTGGGCAGAGCGCGGCCGCGAAACGGTTTGGAAAATCTTCCGGTAACGTTTCGACTTGGATGCTGCCTTGATGGAGCAAACCCGCGCGCGTTCGACGATGCGCAGCGCCGGCAATTTTTTTTCCGCCCACCATCACGTCGGCTGCGACCGGGTTTGCAAAGCAAGACTCCGAAACAGCAGCTGCCTTTGTTTCTGCCAAATGCGCATTCATGAATAGCGGGAGCGCGCGTCGAATCGCATCGTGAACTTGCGCATAAACAATTCGCGATTGCGGCGCGGTCTCATTGCGCGGGAGAATTACCGAATACGTAACGTCGTCTCCGTGCGGAACGATTCCACCGCCAGTCCAGCGTCGGACAATATCGCGTTCCGTTGTTTGATCGGCGACGTCCGCGAACAAACCGAAGTAGCCGAATGAGATCGAGGGTCGAGCCCATCGATAAAAGCGAAGCGAAGGAACAATCGCGAATTCGAAGAGCGCTTCGTCGATGGCCATATTCATCGCGGCCGAGCGCGGTTCGCGATCCTGATACACGTGAAGTTCTTGCACTCGTTAGGCAAGCTCGGCCGCGATTTGTTGCGCAGCTTCGCGCGGATCAGCCGCAGCTGTGATTGGTCGCCCGATAACCAAATAATCCGCGCCATTCTCAATCGCTTCGCGTGGTGTCGTGAATCGCCGCTGATCATCTGCCTTCGCCCACGCCGGCCTTATACCTGGCGTGATGATGGTCATTTGCTCGCCCAACTGTTCACGCAACACGCGAACTTCGTGAGGGCTCGCGATCAAGCCGCGAATGCCGGCTTCGGAGCCGAGCTTCGCGAGACGCAGCGTTTGTTCTTCGACGGGCGCGCCCACTCCGATCTCGCGCAGCGTTTCCTCGTCCGAGCTGGTCAGAACGGTTACGCCTAACAAGAGCAAATGCGGCCGGCATTCCCGAACGGCGGCTTCGATCATGTTGCGACCGCCACTCAAATGAACAGTGAGCATCTCCACGCCGAGATCGCCCGCGGCGCGCACTGCTTTCGCCACCGTGTTCGGAATGTCGTGCAGTTTCAAATCGAGAAAAACTTTCCCGCCTTCTGCCAAAACCGCCCGCACAATTTCCGGTCCGGCCGCGGTGTAGAGTTGCAGGCCAATTTTAAAAAACGAAACCTCTGCGGAAATTTTCGCGATCATTTCCAGCGCTTGCGCCGCGGTGGGCAGATCGAGCGCGACGATGATTCGATCGCGCGGCTTCTTGATTTGGTCGTTCATTCTGTATCCTTCGGCGTGCCGAATACCGATGACGTAATCAAGCTGCGCGCGCCAGCGAAGATCAATCTTTCCTTTCGCATTCTCGGCCGCCGCACCGACGGCTACCACGAAATCGACACGCTCATGGCGCCGGTCTCGGTCTTCGATGAAATCACCATTACGAAAGTGGCCGGTTCCGGAGAAATCGAGTTGATCTGCGATGATCCGAGCTTGCCGACCGATCGCGACAATCTCGCCTTTCATGCCGCGCGGATTTTCTTGCAGCACGAAAAAATCGCGAGCGATGTGCGGATCGAGCTGGTAAAAAAAATCCCGCACGGCGCCGGACTCGGTGGCGGGAGCAGCGACGCGGCCAGCGTTTTTCTCGGGCTGGATGAACTTTTTCAGACCGGTCTGAGCGAGCGGCAGATGGCAGAGCTGGCGGCGCATATCGGTTCGGACATTCCATTTTTCATTTACCAGTCGGCGGCGCAATGTTGCGGGCGCGGCGAACTCGTTCGGCCTAACGAGTTATCGAAATCGTTGCGCCTGCTCCTGCTCAAACCTTCCTTCGGAGTATCGACAAAATCGGCCTACCAACATTGGACAGAATCGAAAGAGTTGTCCGGCATTCGTTACGAAGCGCAGGAGTTTGGCGGCTTGTCCTTCGTTAACGATCTCGAGCGACCGGTCTTCGAGAAGTATGTTTTTCTCGCGCGAATGAAGATGTGGTTACTCGAGCAACCGGAAGTGGGCGCCGCCATGTTGTCCGGCTCGGGTTCAACAGTCTTTGCCGTCTTGCGTGAGGGCGCGGACGACGACTCGTTAGGCCAACGCGCCAAGGCGAAACTCGATGCGGACTTATGGACGCACGCCTGCGAGACGTTGTAGCTATTCGCCGAATCTCTTGCGCAACAAGGCCGTGGCGTACTCACGATTCAATTTGGCGATAAAACTCGCGCTGATCTCGGCCGGGCAGACCGCTTCACATTCGTAGGTATTAGTGCAATTGCCGAAACCTTCCGCGTCCATCTGCTGGACCATTTTCAACACGCGACTGGTTCGTTCCGGCACGCCTTGTGGAAGGAGCGCGAGATGGGAAACTTTCGCGGAAGCGAATAACATGGCCGAGGCATTCGGGCACGCCGCCGCGCACGCGCCGCAACCAATGCAGGCGGCCGCTTCCATCGCGATATCCGCGTTGTGTTTGGGAACGGGAATCGAATTCGCCTCCGGGGCTGAACCCGCGCGCGCGGAAATAAATCCGCCAGCCTCTACAATGCGATCGAGTGAACTGCGATCGACCACCAAATCTTTGACGAACTTGAATGGCCGCGCCCGAAACGGCTCGATCGTGATCGTTTCTCCATCCCTGAAACTCCGCATGTAAAGCTGACAAGCCGCTCCGGGATGCGATGGGCCGTGCGCTTCGCCGTTAATTGTGAGCGAGCAGGTCCCGCAAATTCCTTCACGACAATCCGACTCGAAGGCCACGGGATCTTTGCCTTCACTCGTTAGGCGCTCGTTCAGGATATCGAGCATTTCCAGAAAGGATGTATCCGATGAAATGTCGGCGATATCGTACTTAACCAGCTTGCCTTTCGCTTTGCCGTTCTCCTGTCGCCAAACACGGAGCTTAAATTTCATTTGTAGCTCCTCTGCGCCAGTTCGACGGTTTCGAAATGCAGTGGTTCGCGATGTAATTTAGGCGACGCGATCGATCCGTTGCCTTGGAATTCCCAGGCGAAAACCGAGGCAAACTCCGAGTCGTTGCGCAACGCTTCGCCGTCCGGCGTTTGATGTTCTTCGCGAAAATGTCCGCCGCACGATTCGTCGCGCGTTAACGCGTCGATGCACATGAGTTCGCCAAACTCGAGAAAATCCGCCACGCGCCCGGCGCGTTCGAGCGATTGATTAAACTCCTCGCCCGTTCCGGGCACGCGAACGTCGCGCCAAAATTCGTCACGCAATTCGGGGATGCGCGCGAGCGCCTCCTGCAAGCCGGCCGCATTTCGCGCCATGCCGCATTTATCCCAGAGCAGCAGACCGAGCTCGCGATGAAATGAATCGAGCGAACGTTTGCCGTTCACGGCCAACATTTTTTTCACCCGCGCGCGCACGTCGTCCTCTGCTTTTTTGAATTCGGCGTGGTCTGGTTTTGGACGCTTGTTGATTTGGCCGGCGAGATAATTCGGCAGGGTATAGGGCAAAACGAAATAGCCGTCGGCCAAACCCTGCATGAGCGCGCTGGCGCCTAAACGATTTGCGCCGTGATCGGAAAAGTTCGCTTCGCCGATGACGTGCAGGCCCGGGATATTGCTCATCAAATTGTAATCCACCCACAGACCGCCCATGGTGTAATGCACCGCGGGATAAATACGCATTGGCTGCTTATAAGCGTTCTCGGCCGTGATCTTTTCGTAGATGTCGAAAAGATTTCCGTAGCGCTCGCGAATGGTGTTTTCGCCGAGCCGCGCGATGGCATCTTTGAAATCGAGATACACCCCGCGCCCGCCGGGACCAACGCCGCGGCCTTCATCGCAAACTTGTTTGGCCGCGCGCGAAGCAATATCGCGCGGTGCAAGATTTCCGAAGCTCGGGTATTTGCGCTCGAGATAATAATCGCGCTCGACCTCGGGAATTTCGGTCGCCGGACTCGCGCAATCCTCCACGCGCTTAGGCACCCAGACACGTCCGTCGTTGCGGAGCGACTCGGACATGAGGGTCAACTTCGACTGGTAATCACCGCTGACCGGAATGCAGGTCGGATGGATTTGCGTGAAACAGGGATTCGCGAAGAGCGCGCCTTTTTTGTAAGCGCGATAAGTGGCGGTGACGTTGCAACCACGCGCGTTGGTCGAAAGATAAAAAACGTTGCCGTAACCGCCAGTCGCGAGGACGACGGCATCCGCAGCGTGCGCTTCGATCTTACCACTCGTTAGGCTACGTGAGATGATTCCTTTCGCGTGGCCATCGACGAGCACGAGATCGAGCATCTCGGTCTGCGGAAACATCTTCACCGTCCCCGCGGCGATTTGCCGACACATCGCCTGATACGCGCCTAACAAGAGCTGCTGCCCGGTCTGTCCGCGCGCGTAGAAAGTTCGCGAAACCTGCGCGCCGCCGAAAGAGCGATTAGCTAAAAGGCCGCCGTACTCGCGAGCGAAAGGCACGCCTTGCTCGACGCACTGGTCGATGATCAGATTGCTGACTTCCGCGAGACGATAAACGTTCGCTTCCCGCGAACGGAAATCGCCGCCTTTGATCGTGTCGTAGAACAAACGAAACACGCTGTCGCCGTCGTTCTGATAATTCTTCGCGGCGTTGATCCCACCTTGGGCGGCGATGCTGTGCGCGCGCCGCGGGCTGTCCTGGTAACAGAAACACTTCACATTGTAGCCCTGCTCACCCAGCGTGGCCGCCGCCGAACCGCCGGCCAGTCCGCTCCCAACGACGATAATTTCGAACTTCCGCCGATTATTTGGACTAACGAGTCGTGAATGATCCTTGTGGCTGGACCACTTCTTTTCCAACAAACCGCCAGGAACTCTGGAATCGAGCGACCCGATCATAAGTGCTGCGCCGGACCCACCCATCCACAGAGAATAGCGATCGGAATTGAGGTGTAGCCGATAAAGATGAGCCACGCGAAAAGACGGCCGAGAAAGGCAAGTTTTGGCGTCAGTTTTTTGTCATTTAGGCCTAACGACTGCAAGAAGCTGGAAGCCCCGTGCGTAAGATGAAGCGTCAGCAAAAAAAGCCCTACGATGTAGAAAATTGAGACGTATACGTTCTGAAATCCGTAAACCATCATCGAATAAACATCGTAATGATTTAGCGGATCATTTTTCAGGAGCGGAAACTGCGCATTAAATCTTCGCCCGGTGAAATGAAGCAGATGAAAGATGATGAAAGCGAAAACAACCAGGCCGCTCACCACCATGTGGCGTGAAGCAAAAGTCGCTTTCACATTTTCTTTCCGAACGTAGTTCTTCGGACGCGCGCGCTTATTTTCGATGGCCAACTTCACCGTGAAATAGATGTGTAGAACCACGGTGATGAAGAGAACGCCGCGGATAAGCCAGAGGATCGGTCCAAGCTCGCGCAAATGTTCCGCGTAACCGTTGACCCAATCCGGCCCGAGAAAAATCTGCAGATTACCGAGCAGATGGCCGATGATGAAAAAAATCATGATCAAGCCTGTGACCGCGACGATGAATTTCTTTCCGATCGATGTGCGGTAGAAGGCGTAAACGCGGTTCACAATAGTTTTACGACCGCGCGATCGCGGATGGGCGCAAATTAGAAGCCGCGCTTGGTCAGGTCAAGATTCGCGGGCGCGTGTTGGCGGCGGAGACGCACCACACTTTGCGGCTTTTCCGAGACGTAGAGATAATTGCGCCCGATGTATTCACCTACTACGCCGAGCAGCAGCAATTGCGTTCCGGAAAACAACAGCTCCGCGGCCATGAGTGAACCCCAACCGAGCGGCTGTTGTTCGACGAAATGTGTGATCAGCACACCGACGAATGCCACGAAACCAACGAAGCTCATCGCGACTCCGAGCAGGGTAGCGACACGCAACGGCATGACGGAGGCGTTAGTCAGCATGCTAATCCAGAGACGCAGAAGTTTACGCGGCGTGTAACCACTCTTGCCGCTCCTGCGGGAATCATGTCGCACCTTCACCACGCCGACGTTTTGCGTGACCTGAAAAATAAGCGCGTCAATGTACGGCGTCGGGTTGGAAGATTTCGCAATCTCCTCGACCACGAAACGCGAGAGGCAGCGAAAGCTCGAAAGGTAAAGTCCTTTCGGTTTATCGACGCTCCAATCGGCGAAAACATTCGTCAGCCAACTGCCGAGATTGCGCCACCACGAGTGCTTTTTTTCTTCGTAGCTGCTGTAAACAACATCACGTTGCTCCACCCGCGCGATTTCGACCAGCTTCGCCACTTCCGCTGGGGGATTCTGCAAATCGTCATCCATCGTCACGACGTATTCACCCGTGCTCGCACGCAGACCTTCGAGGACAGCATTATGTTCGCCGAAGTTGCGCGAGAGGCTGATGAAAGTAACCGGCACGCTACAATTCTCGATCAACTGTAACGCGATTGCTTCCGTCGCATCGTGACTGCCATCGTTGACGAGAACGATCTCGAGAGCTGCTGCGATCGGCAGTGCGCTGAGTTCGTCGAGCAACCGCGGCAAAGTTTCCGCCGAATTATAAAGCGGCACGACCACGCTGAGGGCTGGACAAACTGGAATCATTTTCGTGCGATCGCGAAGAGCGAGGTGCCGAATGGTAGCGAAACGCGGCGGCCGAGAGCCAATTCAAATTGCGCGATGGCGCCGAGAGTCCCGTTCGTTAGACGCGA
>JALZAX010000355.1 GCA_030948055.1 Verrucomicrobiota bacterium
CGGGAGTAGTTCCGGCCGCGCGTTCGGGATTCTCGGAACCGGAACGCGTAGCGCCTGGACGAGCGACAAATCCGATTGAGCAGCGAGCCGCGGGATAATCCCGCAACTCGTCGCCACAATCAGAGTCAGCGCGCTTCGCCTCGCGCCAAATGAGAAGAGCCGGACAAGAAAGTTGTTCAACAAAGTTATCTTATACTCGTTTCACAACGCCGGCCGTCCATCACGGCCGGTTGGCGTGTTTTTCAACCGAGTATCGAAACGCTGAACAACATGTCCACTACGCTTCCCGATTTACTTACTTCGCCTTCTTGTCGGCGGCGGCCTCCTTAGCCTGATCTTTCGGCGTCTCTAGCTGCACATTCGCGATCTCGCCGGTCTTCGCATCCACCTGCACCTCGGTGATGTTTTTCGACTGCGGCATCGCAATGTCGAAGGACCAGATCAACTTGCCGTGCTCTTTCTCGAGCTCCGCGTCCTTGATCGTGCCGTTGGGGACCTTGGTCAGCGCCGTTTTCTCCGCCTCGGCTTTGGTCACTTTCGCTTCGGCTTGCAACTGCGCCTGCGTTTCTTCCGCCGCAGCCAGCATGGAAGTCGTCAGGCCGGACAAAGAAATCGCGGCCACGACGGTGAGGATACTTAATTTTGTTTTCATGCAGCAGCCTAACCGCCGACCTGTCAATTTCGAATCAGGTAAATGACAAATTGGTTATCGCGCATCCGCTCAAAAGAGTTTCTCCATCACATCCACAAGGTCGAGCCCTTGCTGCGCGCCGGCTTTGAGACGCGGGCCATCCTTCGCTGCCAGTGCCTCGGTCTGGACCTGGAGACTGGCCTCATATTTCGCGGCGGCATCCGCGCCTTGCCTGGCGAGGACGGCGGGCTTGAGTCTGGCCCAGATCACTTTTGTTTGCGCAAGGCTTTCTCCTGCAGCGGTAAGGTCATTGCCGATTAAGTTGATGATCAACTGCTGCCCTCGCGCATCCAGCCGCCCGATGTCGGCTGGGATGGCCGGGCGATAGGTCTCGAAAATGTCGAAGGCGGCGAACATCAGTTGATTGCTCGCGCGCAAGGCGCCCATTTTGTCCTTCGCCGTTTCCGCCTGCTCCAATCGCTTGAGCGCGGCAGCGAGCGCGTCTTGGAATTTTTGCGGCACGCGGTCGGTCGCAGCCTGCGAACGGTAAGCCTCCCAAGCCTTGGCAATCGCGCTGGTGTGTTTGCTGATCGCGGTCCAGTCGTCTTTCGGCGCCACATCGAAGATCCCTTCGGCATTGGCTTCGATTTCCTGAAGCTTCGCCGGAACCACGGGAGCAGCCGAGGGTTGTGAAGTGACGCTGCCGGCCGGCTGAGGTTTGGGTGCGGGCGTTTGAGCGGGAGCCGCACGCAAAACTCCCAGCAGGCTCAAGACCCCAAATGATATGAGAGGAATGATGGAGCAGTGGCGACGAGTCGATTTCATAGACTCTAAGGTTCCATTGGTGGAACATCTTCGCACCGGGATTCTCGGGCCAATGTAATGTGCTCGAAGCCATCGGCCCCAGCCTGCCGCCGAAAACAGTAATCACCCGACAGAATCACTCCGGCCCGTAAACCAGGAGCTTTTGCGTGTTTGGCACAATCGTCGGCCGTCCCGGTGATGCGCCGGGTGACGGCGATGGCGCCGGCTGAAATTGTGCCGTCGGCAAATAGATCCGGTGCGTCGCCGGGTCGATCGCAATGGTTCGCGCCCCGCGCTCGGTCTTGAGGGTTTGCACCAGGGCCAGCTTGTCCGGCGCTTCTTCTTTCGCGATCGTCGTCGTGCCGTCGCCACAGGAAGCAAAGGCCAGCTGGCTGGCATCATCAAACGCCGCGCCATCCACGCCGGTCCCGATCGGCACAGTGGCAAGGACCTTGCCGGTCGTTGTGTCGAGCATCGCCATCATCTTGTTATGACAGACGGCAAACAAACGATGATGCGCGACGTCGAGCGCAATGCCGGTCGGTTCTTCACCGGGCGCGAGTGGCCAATGCGCTACCACTTCGTGGCTGGCCGTATCGATCGCGGCGACTTCGCTCTTGTCTTCGATGTTAACGTAAACACGTCCCGCCGCCGCATCGATCTCCCCGAACTCAGGCGCGCCACCGAGTGGGATTGTGGCGACGACTTTTGAACTCTTCGCTTCAATCACGCTCGCCGAATTTCCTTTGTGATTGAAAACGTACACTTCACCGCGCTTGGCATCGTAGACCATCGCGTCCGGACCGTCCCCGGTATCGATTTTGGAAACGGTGGCGAGCGTTTTCAAATCGACCACGCTCGATTTGTTCTCTTTGCCGTTCGAAGAAAAACCGCGCTGCAACTCTGGAGCGGCCACGAACGCATGCACGCCGGGAGTGTCCGTTATTTCACCAGCCACAGAATTTTTCTCCAGGTCGACCACCACCACTTTGGTAGCGTGCGACAAATAGAGACGATGCGCCGAGGAATCGATTGTGAGAATATCCCAGCCACCTTCGCCACCGATGGGAATCTCCGTGATCGGTTGATATTGAGCCTGAGCGACCGCGGTCGCCCAGAGACTCACGACGACGAAAAAAGGATTAATGCGCATGCCAAACTCGTACAACAAATTTATGATTGTGCACCTGCATTGCAGCTTCCGGCGCGTTGTCGTATAGCAGCGCTCTCATGACCGAAACGACGACGCCGACACGCGCGGAAATCCCGGATTCCGACAAATGGGACCTGACCCATCTCTTCGCTGACGTGGACAGATGGCAGGAAGATTTCGCCTGGATTCAGCAGACGTATCCGAAGGTTCTCGATTGGAAGGGGCGCACCGGTGAATCGGCCGAATCGCTCGCGGCCGTTCTCGAATTCGATAAATCGTTAGACCTCAAAATCGAGCGCGTTTCGCATTTCGCTTCGCTCCAGCTCGCGGAAGACAGCTCCAATCCGCAATACCTCGCACGCATGGGGCAGTTGCAGAATTTACTGACGAAGATCAGCGAAGCGGCGGCCTTTATTACTCCGGAAATTCAGGCGATCAGCGGGGAAAAATTTGCGCAGTTTCTTGAGCATCCGGCTCTCGCGGGTTGGAAGACAAAGC
>JALZAX010000356.1 GCA_030948055.1 Verrucomicrobiota bacterium
TCTGCGTTCGCCAATACTGTGTGCCAGCGTTGTTGAGAATCTGATTGAGCGCGATGCTTGAGAAATCGGCGAACTGCATCTCGACGATCGGCCTCATTCCTTCCATGGCCGCGCCGATCGCGGTGCCGACCATGGCGTCTTCGCTGATCGGAGTATTCAAAACGCGCCCGGGAAATTGCTCCGCCAAACCTTTCGTCGCTTTGAACGCGCCGCCGAATTTTCCGGCGATGTCCTGGCCGTAAATGAAGACGCGCTCGTCTTCGCGCAACAGATGCGCCTGCGCTTCGCGGATCGCTTCGAGGTAAGTGACGCTCACGCGAATTGATCTGCTAATTCGCGCGTCGATACTGCGCACCAATCTTCTTTGTCCCCTTGCGGCGCGTCTTCCTGCTGCGCGGTCGCGATTGCCTCATCGACCTGCGCCGCAACTTCGCTGCGCATTTTTTGCAAACCTTCGCGATCGAGCAGGCCTTCATCGAGAATCAACTTCTCCGCGCGTTGCAATGCATCCTGCGCAAACGGTTCGCGTTTGATGTCATCGGTCACGTAGCTCGCATCGTCGTGTTCGCCGTGACCGGCAAGACGCAGGATTGACGCAACAACCAGCTGCGGCGGACGACCAGCACGAGCGCGTTTCACGGCAGCTCCGATCACTTCGAGACATTGCGTGAGGTCAGTGCCGTCGACCGAGCTTCCTTCGTAGCCATAGGCTTTCGCGCGATCGACCAAATCTGCGCAGGCAAACTGGCGATCATTAGGCGTGGAGTAAGCGTAATGATTATTCGTCGCCACAATCACGATCGGCACATGCTCGACCGCGGCGATGTTCATTCCTTCGTGCGTCGCGCCGGTCTGCATTCCGCCTTCGCCGATAGTCGTTAGGCCAACAAAACCTTTTTCGCCCTTCATCCGTTTCGCGAGCAGTTTGCCAACGAGAACTGGAATCATCGCACCAAGATGACTGATCATTGCGAGCTGACCCTCGCGCGGACGACCGCGATGAATATTTCCATCGCGTCCGCGCATCGGACCCTGGCGCGACCCGAGATAAGTGCGTGCGACATCAAGCAGCGGTTCACCAAAGGCGGAGCGCGCCGCTTGATCGCGAATCAGCGGCGCTAAGACGTCACCCTTTTGCAAAAACATTCCGCAGGCCGCGCTGATCGCCTCCTGACCACGCCCAAGATAAACGCCGCCCGTAATCATGCCGCCGCGATAAAGGCTAGCCAGCTTCTCTTCGAAAATCCGCGCGACCAGCATCCAACGAAAGGCCTCGAGAAATCGCTCGTGCGGAGGCGCTTTCTTGGATTGGTTTTTTGCGCCGCGTTCCGCCGTTGAAAGCATCCGCAGATTTTGGCAGCAACGCTACCGAGCAGCAAATGGTTTTGGGAATTTACCGGCTCAGCGCGAGTTCGCCTTCCGTCGGCTCCTCGGCGAATTGCGGCTGCGCCGTTCCGTTGCGTGTGCGTTGGATCAACTGCCCGTCGCTGCCTTTTTCGGCGGCGAGTTTTATCCCGACCAATTTACTGATGCCGCGTTCCTCCATGGTCACTCCGTAAAGCACATCGGCTTTCGCGATGGTGCGTTTGTTGTGCGTGATGATGATGAACTGACTTTGTCCAACGAAACGATCGAGCACTTTGATGAAACGATTGATGTTCGATTCGTCGAGCGGCGCGTCCATTTCGTCGAGGATGCAGAACGGACTCGGGCGCACCATGTAAATGGCGAAGAGGAGAGCGACCGCTGTCATCGTTTTCTCACCGCCAGAGAGGAGCGAGACGCTTTGCAATTGTTTGCCGGGCGGTTTGGCGGTGATATCGATGCCGCAGTCGAGCGGATTGCCTTCATCGACTAACGAGAGGTCGGCGCGACCGCCGCCGAAAAGTTCGGCGAACATTTCACGGAAGTTGATCCGCACTTGCGCGAAAGTTTCGGCGAAAAGTTTCTGCGTCGTGCTGTTGATCTTCGAAATCACGTCGAGGAGCTCTTTTCTCGACGCGGTCAGATCGTTGTTTTGCGTTTCGAGAAAACGATGACGTTCTTCGAGTTCGTCGTACTCATGCACAGCATCGAGATTCACCGGGCCCATCGCGTCCAATTGCTTGGTCAGATCGCCGATTATGTTTTCGACTTCAGATGGATCGATCTCAGTTGATTCGCCTTGTTCCGGTTCCCGGCGTTTCAATTGCACGCGCAGCGTCTTTTGAAACGCGTAATGGTCCGAGGCGAATTCGCGGAGATCGAGTTGATAACGCCGCGTGACATGCTCCAGCAGATTCTCGACACGCAATTGCAATTGCGTTTGCCGCACCTGTTCCTGACCGCGCGCATCGTGCAGTTCGTTCAATGAATTCCGGATCCCGCGCAGCTCGCTTTCCAAACTGTTGACCGCGGCGAGTCGTGTTGAGCGTTCCTGCGCGATCGCAGCCACGTTCTCTTCCGCACGCGTTACTTCGCTTGTGTGCGAGTCGATCGCGGCCTGCGCTTGTTCTGATTCGGCTTGTTGAGATTCGAGGCGACGTTGGTAGTTCGTGATGTCGCTGCGGCGCGCATCAATCAATTCGCGCAGCTCCTCCTCGCGGGCGGCCATCGGCTGGCGTTGGCTGACAAGATTTTCCTGCCGCTGCTTTTCCGTAGCGACGGCAAGGCGAAGCGATTGCAGTTGCTCGGCCGTTTCCTCTTCGTGCAAACGCGCTTGCTGGCTCGCGTCAGTTGCCGCACTACGACGTCCCTGTTGTTCGGCGATGGAAGTGTTTAGTGAATTCAGTTCCTGCTCGAGTTGCGCAAGTCGTTCGTCGGAAAGCGTGGTTTGTTGCTCGAGCGTGGTGCGTTCTCGTTGCAGCTGATGAAGTTTTTCTTCAGCGGCGCGCAATCGATGTTCGAGCAATAGAATCTGCGCGGCCGATTGCGATTGATCGGAATGCGCGGCTTGATGGCGCGCGCGTGCTTTTTCCAGCTCGCTGCTAAACGAACCCAGCGCGTCCTGCATTCCACCACGTCGTGCGGCGATGGCGGCGCGTTGCTCTTCCAAATGTTGCACATCATCAGTGGCGTCGCTGATTAATGC
>JALZAX010000357.1 GCA_030948055.1 Verrucomicrobiota bacterium
ACCCTCAATGGGCGCGATGACGTGGTCACCGGGCCGGAGCGCCTGGAAGACCGCCGCCGTCGCTGCTAATCCCGAGCCGAAGGCCGCCGACTCCGTTCCGCCTTCAAGCGCCGCCATCGCTTGTTCGAGCGCGCGACGATTTGGATTATCGCTCCGCGAATAAACAAAACCGTGCGGATAACTTCCGTCGGCCGCGCGTTCGAAGGTCGTCGAGAGCTGGATCGGCGCCGCAACCGCGCCGGTGGATTCATCGACCGCATGACCTGCGTGCACGGCCAGCGTCTCAATTTTCATCAGGGCGTATTTTGCATCGCGCCTCGCGCATCGCGAATTAAATTTGACGCCTCCGGCGAACGAGCGCTTGATTACGACCGCGTCTAACGACTCCTCGGCGCACGCTTTTTCTATGACCATTTATCACGACGAAGTTTTTACCATGGCTTGCGATCAGTTCCAGGTCATTGCCGATTATTTGAACATCGATAAAAACGATCGTGAACGCCTGATGCTGCCGAAGCGCTCCATCGCCGTGACGCTGCCGGTGCACATGGATGATGGCAGCACGCAGACGTTTCAGGGTTATCGCGTGCAACATCACCTCACGCTCGGTCCGACCAAAGGCGGCACGCGTTTCGCGCCAAACTTATCGATGGGCGAAACCGCCGCGCTCGCCATGTGGATGAGTTGGAAATGCGCGCTGGCCAATTTGCCCTACGGCGGTGCCAAGGGCGGCATCGCCTGTGATCCGACGAAACTCTCGCGCACGGAACTCGAAGCGGTTTCGCGCCGTTACATGCAGGAAATGATTCCATTTGTCGGTCCGCATACCGACATCATGGGGCCGGACATGGGCACGAATGAGCAGGTCATGTCGTGGTTCATGGATACGTATTCCGTTTATCAAGGCTACGCCGTCAGCGAAATCGTTACGGGCAAGCCGGTATCGATCGGCGGCACGGAAGGCCGGCGCGAAGCGACTGGGCGCGGCGTGGTTTACACGATCGATCGCGCCATGGATATGCTGAAGATGGATCCGGAAAAATCCACCGCGATCATTCAAGGTTTCGGAAATGTCGGTTCCGTCGCGGCCTTGCAACTGGCAATGAAGAGTGGTGTGAAAGTGATCGGGATCAGCGATGCCTACGCCGCGATTTACAATCCCAAAGGCATTGACGTGGTCGCGGCCGATCAGCACGTCATGAAAAAAGGAAACCTGCGCGCTTTCATGGAAGCAGATCACATTGATCCTAACGAGTTGTTGCTGCAGCCCTGCGACATCCTCGCACCGTGTGCGGTCGATCGCGTTATTAACGAAACGAACGCGGCGAAATTAAAATGCCGCATCCTCGCGGAAGGCGCGAATGGTCCGACCTCACCCGAGGCCGATCTGATTCTCAACAAACATTGGGACGAGATTTTCGTTATCCCGGATATTCTCTGCAACGCGGGCGGCGTCATCGTTTCCTATTTCGAATGGGTGCAAGGTTTGCAATCCTTCCTCTGGGCCGAAACGGAAGTGACCGACAAACTTTTCCGCATCCTCGAGCATTCGTTCGTGCAAATGATTCGCCGCGCGAAGAACGACAAGGTCTCGCATCGCACGGCCGCGATGGCCATCGGCGTCGAGCGCGTCATGAAAGCGAAACACGCGCGCGGTTTGTTCCCGTAGGCGATTGTGCCTAACGACTGCCTAACGAATGGTGAAATACGCCTGGAAGTTTCACGACACGGCGCGGAACTGGTTAGCCTGACCCGGCGCGGCGTCGGCTTTCTTTATCGCGACGGCGATCTTTCCGCGCCGACCCAAGGCTGGGCCAATCACGCGACCGTCATGGGATACTTTCTGCATCGCCTCAAGAACGAACGCAGTTTGTATCGCGGCCGTCTGATCACGGGCGGCACCCATGGTTTCTTGCGCAAGAAGGATTGGCCCCCACCGATCGTTGATGAAAAAAACGCGTCACTGACCTATCGAATGACGCGCGAAGAATTCACCGAGTTGGAGTATCCCCTTAACGTCTCGTTAGACCTTACCTACGCCATCGACGGTGAAGATGTTCGCGTGACCTTTTATTTCGTGAATCACGAAACCGAACTGGCGGCGCATGTCGGGTTCGGTTTGCATCCAGGTTTTGCCGCGACCTCTTTCGAGTCATTCCACTTCGAAATGCCGCCTGGTCTTTATCGCCGCCACTTTTCACCGAACAATTTTCTCTCCGGGGAAACTGAAGATATCGAATTCGGTGGCGGCGAAATGCCGTTCGCGCGCGACAAACTTCCTGGTTCTTACATCCTCGAATTCGTTGATGTGCCGGAACGCAGATTCCGTTTTGTCGATCTGGCGAGCGGACGAGCGGTCTCGTTAGACCTGCACGACGTTCCATATCTTACTCTTTGGTCGGACGGTGGACCGTTTCTCTGCATCGAGCCATGCTGGGGTCTGACCGATTACGACCAACAGCGCGCATTTGAAGAAAAGGAAGGAATTCAGCACATTCCCCCAAGTGGAGAACTACGCGCCAACTTCAGTATGACTCCGCGCCTAACGAGTTAAATCAAATGCCTGCCGCTTCTTTACGCGCTTTGCTCGCCGGCTCGATTGATTACGCCGGTCTTTTTCCGCCAGCGACGCTCGAGCTCGAGCCGGCGCTAAGACATCACGCCGACTACATGCGTGCGACCGAATCGTGGATGCTGGGCGCGTTCGTTTTGCCGGTGAAGAAATTCGCCGAGGCGGCGACGAACTTTTCTTTATTTAGCAAAAATCCACTTCATCTTTCCGCGCTGGGGCCGAAGACGGAAAATGCGAAGCCGTTTATCGAGGCATTATCGAAAACCGCAGAAACGATTCGCAAATATCAGGCGAAGTACGCGACATCGATCAAGATCGCGCAGATCGAAATGGAATTGCCAGCGAACGCCGGCGCGAGTTTAGCCGAGACGAACCAGGCGCTGGCCGGTCTGGAAGTTCCGATTTTCTGGGAAGCGACGATCGATGATGCCGAACGGACGATCGAATTTATTGCCGAACGCCGCCGGACAGGTGCGGGCAGATTCGGTTTCAA
>JALZAX010000358.1 GCA_030948055.1 Verrucomicrobiota bacterium
CTCACCTTGCGGAGCCTTACTCTTTCCAAGCACTTTTGCTTTTGAGAGATCGACTTTCGCCCGCGGTTTGCGCGCGAGCGGCTTGCCGTCCTTATCGGTCTTCGGCGCGCGCGGCGGAAATTCCCAGCGGACACGCGCGTCGTTGCGCACGAGAAAGGCATCGAAGGGCCGGCCTTTCTTCGAAATGAAACCCTGGATCAGATCGGTCTTGCCATTTTCGATTAGCTTGACTGCCTGTTCGCGCGGCAGCTCTTTCTTACACATCAGGCGCGGCAGACGAAACGACTGCTTCCATTCGCCGTTATCCTTTTCACGCAGCACATAACTAGAACCGACTTCGCATAACTCCGCGCCGGTCGCCGCATCGGTCCAGAAAGATTCGACCGAACCGAGATCGACCTTGTCGCCGAAATCGTATTCCGCTCTCCACTTGCCAGTCTCCTCGTCCTTAGCCAGTTTGAGTTTCGCGGCAAAGTTCGCACGCGTTTTCGCGGAGATAAAACCATCGAGAGGTCCGATTTCGCCTTTCTCCACCAACTCGCGAATTTCCGATTCTTCCATGCGTCGGCCGCCGATGACCTTGTAGATCATGAACTCGCCGTCTTCCGATTTGTAACCGCGCAAAGTTTCCCTGAGCGGTTTCTTGTCGGTCGGTGAAAGAATGTCGGTCGTGCGCGCGACCGAATCGTCTTCCTCAAAACCCTTCACCCGCTCGACGATGCCTTTCGTTTCTTCAACGATGCCGTCCATGAATTTTTCGCGCGAAAATTTTCCCCGCACCATTTCGCGCAGTTGATGTTCCCACTCACCGGTCATGGCAGGACTCGTTAGGTCGGAAGCTTTTACCGCCTCGAGAAATTGGATCAACTGCTCTGCCTTCGCGGTCGGCACCAGCTCGCGCTGACTACGATCCATGTATTTCTGATAGATGAGACCATCGATGATATCGGCGCGCGTGGCCGGAGTGCCTAGCCCGCGTTCCTTCATGGCATCGGCTGCGTCTTCGTCTTCGACTAATTTCCCCGCGGTCTCCATCGCGGAGAGGAGTGTCGCTTCCGTGTAACGCGGCGGTGGCTTGGTCGCTTCCGCGAGCAATTTTGCTTCCAGCGTTTTCGCCTGCTGGTTGTCGTTTGGCGACAAAGCCGGCAAGGCCTTGTCGTCGTCCACGGTTCCTTTGCCGTAAACTTCCAGCCAACCGGCGGAAGTCAGCACCTTCCCTTCGGTTTTGAATTTGTGTTGCTTCACCTGGCTGAAACGCGTCGTAACATCAAATTCCGCCGCGGGAAAAAAGACCGCAACGAAACGCCGTGCGACCATGTCGAAGATTTTCGTTTCGGCTTCGTCGAGATGTTTCGCCTCCGAAGTCGTTGGAATGATGGCGAAGTGATCGCTGATCTGCGCGTTGTTGAAGATGCGTTTGTTCGGCCGCACCCAATCATTCGTTAGTGCTTTTTGCGCATGATCGCCTAACGAACCAGAAAGATTCGCCAGCGTTTGCTTCGCCACGGGCAAGTAATCCTCCGGCAACGCGCGCGAATCGGTGCGCGGATACGTCAGCATTTTGTGTTTCTCGTAGAGTGCCTGCGCGATTTGCAGCGTGCGCTTGGCGGAAAAACCAAAACGGCCGTTCGCTTCTCGTTGCAACGTGGTCAAATCGTAAAGCCGCGGCGCAATTTGCGAGCTGGCTTTTTTCTCTTCGGTAACATCCGCAAGCGGATTCCCCTCACATGCCGCCACGACCGCGGCCGCGGCCGTCTCATCCCAAACGCGATCGGCTCGATCATGTTCGTCGTTATTCTTTTTAAAATCGGGACGCTGATAAACGCCTTCGTATTCGCCGCGTTCGATTCCGAATTTCCCCGTGACGCGCCAATAATTGCGCGGTTTGAAATTACGGATCTCAAGCTCGCGCTGATAAACCATCGCGAGTGTCGGCGTCTGCACACGACCGACAGACGCGACATTGCCCGCCCGCGAACCGAACATGCGTTTCGTAATCGCGCGCGTGCCGTTGATGCCGATGAGCCAATCGCTTTCGCTGCGTGAACGCGCGGCATCCGCGAGGCCGAGCATTTCGGATTGATCGCGCAGGCGGCCAAAGCCATCGCGAATCGCCTGCGGCGTCATCGACTGCAGCCAGAGGCGCTTCACGGGATGTTTGTTCTTCGCGAGCAGACAAAGGTTATTGAAAATGAGCTCGCCTTCGCGGCCGGCGTCGCAGGCGTTTATGACCACATCGACATCTTTGCGCGCGATCAGTTTTTTCAAACGCGCGAAGACATCCTTCGATTTGTCGATCGGCTTGAGCTCGAATTTTTCAGGAATGATCGGTAGCGTTTCGAGCCGCCAGAAGCCGTATTTCTTTTTGTCGATGTCCTCCGGCATGAGCAATTCCGCCACATGCCCCACCGCGGACGAGATGACGTATTCGTCGTTCTCGAAGTGGTCGCCACTCTTCGGCACTTTGCCGAGCGCGCGCGCCAGGTCGGCAGCGACGCTCGGTTTTTCCGCGATGACGAGTGTTTTGGCCATTGAGGGATGCGAAGTAAGACCTGACCTGCAAGTTTGCAAGTCCTTGCAGCAAGTTCCGCGCGACTACGCGGTGATGACGACGCGCACGTCGTCGCCGAAACTTTCCAGCGAATCCAGGCTCTCGTTTATGGCCTTCGCCTCGAGTGGGATGGTGCGAATGATACCGTGCGAAAGGTCGAGTTGGCCGGTGCGCACCAGTTCCAAAAGCTCCGGAATTTCACTCGCCAGATGATCGGAGACGCCAATGATTTCGGCTTCTTTGTTGATGATTTCGTGATAAGGCGCGAGGTCGAAAGTCTTCTCCGTAATGCCGACGAGCGCCGCTCGTCCCATTTTGCCTAACGACTGCACCGCTTGTCGCATCGTCTCCGGCAAACCAATCAATTCGAGGGCAACATCGACATCGCGGATTTCTGAAGGATCGACAGGAATGGCGCCAAACCGGGAAGCGATCTCGATCTTTTTCGGATTGATGTCGATGGCGAAAACTTTCGCGGCACCAAGTGCTCGCGCCAGTTGGAC
>JALZAX010000359.1 GCA_030948055.1 Verrucomicrobiota bacterium
CGGCTGGCCGATGAACGTCTGGCTGACACCGGATCTGAAACCGTTTGTGGGCGGCACTTATTTCCCGCCCGAAGACCGCGATGGCTTACCCGGATTCAAGCGCGTCCTCACGCAACTTGCGGAAGCGTGGCAGAAAGATCGCGACAAGATTGTTAGCAGCGCGCAGAAAATCGTGGAGGCGCTCCAGCGCGACGAGGCCGGCGCAAAATCCGACGGCAAGCTCGACGCCGATCTGGCGACAAAGGCTTACCAGCAGCTAGCAGGAAGCTTTGATGAAAAACTCGGCGGGTTCGGGCCGGCACCGAAATTTCCGCGACCGGTGACGTTTAATTTTCTCCTGCAGTATTACGCGGATCGGCCGGACACACCCGAAGGAAAGCGCGCCTTGGAAATGACGCTCACGACCTTGCGCATAATGGCGGCGGGCGGCATTCACGATCATCTCGGCGGCGGGTTCCATCGATATTCGACGGACAAGTTCTGGCACGTCCCGCATTTTGAAAAAATGCTCTACGACCAGGCGCAGCTGGCGCGGTCGTACCTCGATGCCTTTCAGATCACCCGCGAGCCGATCTTCGAAAAAACCGCGCGCGATATTCTCGATTACGTGCGGCGCGACATGACCGACAAAGGCGGCGGCTTTTATTCCGCGGAGGATGCGGACAGCCAGCTCGCGCGCGACAAGCCGGAACATGCCGAGGGCGCATTCTACGTCTGGACGCAGGAGGAGATCGCCAGGCTTTTGGGAACGGAACGCACCAAAGTTTTTTCGTCCCATTATGGAGTTGAACCGAAGGGTAATGCGCCTGCCGGAAGCGACTCGCGCGGTGAACTCAAGGGCAAAAATATTCTCATCCAGGGTCACACGGTGGCCGAGACGGCGAAGGAATTTCGAATGGATGAGAGCAAAGCGGCGGCGTTGCTCGAGGAAAGCCGGCAACTGCTTTTCGCGGCGCGCGCGCAACGTCCGCGGCCACATTTGGACGATAAGATTCTGACCGCGTGGAACGGGCTCATGATCTCCGCTTTCGCTCGCGCCTATCAGGTTTTGGGCGATCCGGCTTATCTCGAAGCGGCGAATAAAGCCGCCGATTTCGTGAAGGAGAAACTTTATCGCGCAGAGACAAACACTTTGCGGCGGAGCTATCGCGAGGGGACAAGCGAGGTGGAAGGATTCGCCGACGATTACGCGTTTTTGATCGCGGGACTGCTCGATCTTTACGAGGCCTCGTTCGACACCAGCCGCATCGCCTGGGTCCTGCAATTACAACAGCGCCAGAACGAATTATTTTGGGACGAGAAAGGGGGCGGATACTTCGCCACCAGCGGAAAGGACCCGAATATCCTGCTGCGAATGAAGGAAGATTACGACGGCGCGGAGCCTTCGCCGAATTCCATCGCGGCGACCAATCTGCTTCGCCTGGCCGCGCTGCTCGATAAGTCCGAAGCGCGCGCCAGAGCGGAAAAAACGTTGCACGCTTTCGATGCGCAACTCGAGCGCGCTCCCTCCGCCATGCCGCAGATGCTGGTCGCGCTCGACCGATTTCGCTCCAAGCCAAAACAGATCGTGATTGCCGGAAAAATCAGCGCGCCCGATACCGCCGCGATGTTGCGCGAGGTGCACCGCCATTTTCTCCCGAATAAAACCCTCATCCTGGCGGACGGCGGCGCCGGACAGGAGTTCTTTGCCGGGAAAGTTGAGTTCATGAAGAGCATCAGGCCGATGGATGACAAAGCTACCGCCTACGTCTGCGAAAATTTCGTCTGTCAATTGCCCACCACCGATGCGAAAACACTAGCCGGCCTGCTCATCGATCATCCGAAGGACAAGGCTTCCAAAAAGCGCCGGTAAATCGGGGCGGTCGCCTCGACTTGAATTGCGCGTTGCTGCGCTCGGAAGCTCGCCTCAGTCGAAGCTCCAAGGCGACTGCCGGAAAATCTCCTAATGTTTCATGTTTGTAATCGTCGCGACATGCTCCGGTAAAGGTGTCGAAGCAGATTGGTGGCATCAACGAACCAAAAACCACCATGCCTACTACATCGAAATGGAATCCTGCTGCCGAAAGTTCAGTCGCCGTCGCGCCTCATCCCGATGAGCTGAAATACAATCCCATCGCCCCCCGCCCGGTGACGCCGCCCATGCCGCGTCCCTCGGGACAGAACGCGAGCATGCACGCGATCAATCAAGCGGTGCAGGAATCTTCCGCCTGGGTCGCCCCACTCCGGCAGGAAATTGGTCGCGTCATCGTCGGGCAGAAATATTTGATCGATCGCTTGATCATCGGGCTAATCAGCAGCGGCCATATCTTGCTCGAAGGCGTTCCGGGATTGGCGAAAACGCTTTCGCTGCGCACGCTCGCGGCGGCGATTCAGGCGCAGTTCCAGCGCATTCAATTTACGCCCGACATGCTTCCGGCTGATGTCGTCGGCACACTAATTTACAATCCGCGCGACGGCAGTTTTCAAACCAAGCACGGCCCGATTTTCAGCAACCTCGTCCTCGCCGATGAAATCAATCGCGCGCCCGCCAAAGTGCAGAGCGCACTTCTCGAAGCGATGCAGGAACATCAGGTCACGCTCGGCAACGAAACCTACACGCTGCCGGAACCGTTCCTTGTCCTGGCGACGCAAAATCCAGTCGAGCAGGAAGGAACTTATCCACTGCCTGAAGCGCAGGTCGATCGTTTCATGCTGAAGCTCGTGATCGGTTATCCGAATCGCTCGGAGGAATTAGCCATCCAGGAAAGCATGGGCACGACGCATCCAGACCTGGGCGTCAACGCGGTCGTCACGACCGAGGACATTCTGCAAGCCCGGAGGGTCGTCGATAGCATCTACATGGATTCGAAGGTCAAGGAATACATCGTCGATCTTGTGCTCGCCACGCGCGAACCCAAAGCCTACGGACTGGATCTAAACGGTTACGTGCAATACGGCGCCTCGCCGCGCGCGACGATCAATCTGACCGTTGCCGCCAAGGCTGCGGCCTTCCTCGATGGACGCGGTTACGCCACGCCGCAGGATGTGAAAAATCTCGCGCTCGATGTCT
>JALZAX010000360.1 GCA_030948055.1 Verrucomicrobiota bacterium
ATCTGGATACTCGGCGGGCGGCGCGCAGCAATTTGTGCCGCGGAGACAAGGTAACTGAGCGGTCCGAAATTTCGTTTCAAGGCGCGGCTCGTTTCCTTTACGACCTGCGCGTCGAAGCCAACCCCGGCAAGTTGTACGAAATGTTTAGCATTCGCGCTCGGTAAATCGACACGGCGGATGTGTCCATCCTGGATGATTTTCCAGCACTTCTTCAAATCGCTCGTGGGCAGTCCGAGCTCGCTCGCGAAGACATTCATCGTGCCTAGCGGAATCAGCCCGAGCGCAGCATCCGTCCCGGCAATCCCATTCACCACCTCGTTCACTGTGCCGTCGCCGCCGGCTGCGACGACCCTGCTGAATCCTTCTTTTGCCGCGATACGCGCCAACGCTTCCGCTTCACCGCTCCGCGAAGTCGAACACAATACTGCGCCTCTCGTCAGCGCTTCGATTTGGGCGCGCAACCGATGAGCGCGTTCGCCGCGCGCGGCGGGATTCAGTATGACAGCGGTCTTTTTCACCTGGCCATGAAGGAATAGGCCCTGCGGGCTTTTCTTCAAACTCCCGCTGCGTAGTTTTGCCCACGTGAAAAAGCTGAGCCGTGCGCTGTTGTTTGTGGCCGGCGCTCTGTTTGTAATTTTGGCGGCTGCGCTCCTGGCCGTGAATCTCTACGTGCAATCGCAGCGCACGCACGCTCGGATTCAAGAGGAACTCAGCCAGCGTCTTGGGACCACGCTGCGCATTCAACGCATCAGCGTAACGCCATGGTTTGGATTGAAACTTACGGGAATCACCATGCCGCAAACGCAGCCCGGAATTTCCGGCGATTTTCTCCGGGCCGAGACCTTCCGTCTGCGAGTGGGTTTGTTTTCACTTTTTTCCGGTCGGTTCGTGATCACTGAAGTATCACTCGTTAGTCCGACGGTCACGTGGGCGCAGAATGCGGACGGTAAGTGGCGTCTGCCTTCTTCGCTACCGGAGCGGGAAGAAGTAAACGCGGTTGAAAGTGAGCCGCTATCGCCGCGACCGGTTGCGTCGCCCATTGCGACCGGGAGTGCGATTCCGGCAATGTCCGCACCAGGAAAAGTAACTGTGACTCAGTCTGTCTCGTTCACTCCGGAAGTGAGGCGAGTAAATCTTTCCACAGGTAATTTCCATTTTCTCGACGGAAAGGGCGCGCCGGTGGCGGCCTTCGATGGTGTTCGGTTTCGCTCGGATTTTCGGAGTGCGACCGAACTGAGCGGACGGACGACAATCAAAAAGATTTCACTGCGCGATCGATTTTTCCTGAACGATCTCGAATCGCCGGTCGAATACGATCCCGATCGGCTGCACTTTTCCGAGATTCGGGCGCACACCGGGGAAGGCGAAGTCACCGGCGAGTTCGACCTTCACCAAGCCGAGGAGGATTCGCCTTTTGTGGCGAAGGTAAACTTCCGCGGCGTGCAGGTGGATCGCGTTCTGACCGAGGCCGGCGGCCCGGCGGGAATGTTGAAGGGGCACATCGAAGGTAAGCTCGACGCGCGCGGCAAAACGGCTGATGCGAACGCGCTCACTGGGGATGGTGAAATTTATCTACGGGACGGCGAAGTTCATCGCTACAGTTTGCTGGTCGCGCTTGGTCAGATCTTGCAACTCGAAGACCTGGCGCAGCTGAAACTCGATCAAGCCTACGTGAAGTATCACATCACGCCCGGCGTGGTGATGGTGGACGAGTTGATGTTAAGCTCGCCGAACATTCGCTTTTCGGCCAAAGGCACGGTTGGTTTTAATGGAAAGCTCCGACTCGATTCCCAGTTGGCGATCAATGAAAAAGTTCGGAGCCAACTTTTTCGAGCAGTGCGCGAAAACTTTCATCCAACCGAAGAAGGCGGTTTCGCGGCGATCGATTTTCAGGTCAGTGGAACGCTGGAACGACCGAAGACAAATTTGATGGGCAAACTGATCGGCTCGGAAGCGAAGGATCTCGGTGGAATTATTAATAGCCTGCTCGGCGGGAAAACCTCGAAGCCGGCCAGGTCGCCTAACGAATCGTCGCCGACGCCCATCCCGACGCCATGAGAGTAATCGCCGGTAGCGCCGGCGGCCTCCGGCTGAACGTGCCGGAATCGGATGTGCGGCCGACAATGGATCGGGTGAAAGCGGCGATTTTCTCCAGCCTGGGCGATCGAGTGTTAAACGCGCGCATCCTGGACTTGTTTGCTGGAACAGGCGCGCTCGGTATCGAAGCGCTCAGTCGAGGAGCGGCCTCCGCGCTTTTTGTCGAGAATAAGCGCGAGGCAGTCTTTACCATCGAGCAAAATTTCATTCGCACGAAGTTGCGCGGTCGCGTGCGGCGGCAGGACGTGTTTGCTTTCCTTGAAACATCATCGCCTAACGAGTGCTTCGACATTATCTTTGCCGATCCTCCTTACGAAAAAACAAAGGGCGGAGAAGAATTTACCCGGCTGCTTCTGGCGAACGAGAAATTGCCGAAGGTGCTCGCGCGTTCCGGCGTGTTCGTCCTGGAAAAAAGGCCTGCGGAAGAATTGCCGGCCCATCCGCAATGGGAAATTCTGCGCTCGCGGAAATATGGTGCGACCGAAGTGCTCGTGCTTCAGCATGCGGATCCGGACGAATGATCCGTTTTATTTACAACCTGCTTTTCCCGGTCGGTCTTCTTTTTTTTCTGCCCGGTTATTTGTTGAAGATGCGCCGTCGCGGAAATTACCGCCGCAACTTCGGACAACGTTTGGCTCTCTACGATCGCGACCTGCAATCGCGACTATCAACACGCCGATCCACTTGGATTCACGCGGTGAGCGTCGGCGAAGTTTCGATCGCGCTAAAACTGGCGAGGAAAATGCGCGAGCTGGATTCGAGTTTTGAATGCGCGCTTACGACAACGACAACCACAGGGTATGCCGTGGCGGAGCGCGACGCGCCCGAATGGATGGAGGTTTTATACAATCCGCTCGATTTCTGGCCAATCGTTCGTCGCGCGTTTGCCGTTATTCGACCGATTCGACTGATCTTAGTGGAAGCCGAGGTGTGGCCTAATCT
>JALZAX010000361.1 GCA_030948055.1 Verrucomicrobiota bacterium
TCTCATGTCCGCATGGACCAGGAGATTCTCCGAAAGTGGTTGAAGGCCGGCTACATCGAGACGGACAAGCTCTTTCCGACGGAAGCGGGAACGCCGCAAGGTGGAATTATTTCGCCAACGTTGGCCAACTGGACTTTGGACGGACTGGAAGCGGAACTCACGACCCACTACGGGGCGAAGGGCAGCCGCCAATCTGGAAGGTACAAGGTCAACTTGGTGCGGTATGCGGATGACTTCGTGATCACCGGAAGTTCGCAAGAGCTTCTCGACCGTGAAGTCAAACCACTGGTGGAACGCTTTCTCGCCACCAGAGGACTGGAACTCTCGCAAGAGAAGACCAGGACGACGCATGTCGCGGAAGGGTTTGATTTCCTCGGTCAGAACGTGCGGAGCTTCGGCGGCAAGATCATTGTCACGCCGTCGAAGAAAAACATCCAAGCGTTCAAAGCCAAGGTTAAGGAGATATTCGCGGAGAACAAAACCGCCAAGCAGGAGAACCTGATAGGCGTCTTAAACCCGGTGGTTCGGGGTTGGGCGAACTATCACCGAGCGGCATGTGCTTCCAAGACTTTCGCCTCGATCGACTCATGGTTGTGGTTGAAGACATGGCAATGGGCCAAGCGGAGACATCCCAACAAGAGCGCCGATTGGATCAAAGAGAAATACTTTGTGAGAATGGGTAGCCGAAGCTGGGTGCTTTCTGCGGAAGTTCAGGATGCAGAAGGAAAGCGGAAACGGGTGACGCTGGCGAAAGCGAGTGACACCCCAATCCGTCGGCACACGAAGATCAAGGGCGACGCCAATCCCTTTGACCCGCAATGGGAGCCTTACTTCGAGGACCGACTCGGTCTGAAGATGCAAGGCGACATGAAGGGAAAGGCGAAGCTCCTGCGCCTTTGGTGGAGTCAGAACAAGCGTTGTACACTATGCGACCAACTGAT
The DNA here is from genome assembly GCA_030948055.1 of Verrucomicrobiota bacterium. Taxonomy (GTDB): domain Bacteria; phylum Verrucomicrobiota; class Verrucomicrobiia; order Chthoniobacterales; family UBA10450; genus JACCTI01. The sequence continues at coordinate 942 of JALZAX010000361.1, forward strand.
CACGAAGGAAACGGGGTGGAATATTCACCACCGAGTCCCCAAGTGTGAAGGCGGCGCGGATAACTACGCTAATCTGGCCCTGCTGCACCCGAATTGCCACCGTCAACTGCATGCCGCTGGTTTGACGTTGGAGAGCCGGCCCCTGTAACAGGGGGCTTTGTAGAGGCTTGAGCCGGGTGCGGGGAAACTCGCATGCCCGGTTCTTAGGGGGGGATGGCTCGGCAACGAGCTGTCCCTACCCGACAAAGCGGCTTTCGACGGAAACCCGCTCGGCGGCAGCTGAACGGGTTTTTCGTTTCTGGAGCAGGAGATGAACAAGATGACCGACAAGACCGCGCTGCTCGAGACCCTATTGAAGCAGCGCATCCTGATTCTGGACGGTGCCATGGGCACCATGATCCAGGCCTACAAGCTCTCCGAGGACGGCTATCGCGGCCCGGCGGCGTGTGGCCTGCACCATCATACGCACGACCTGAAAGGCGACAACGACTTGCTGGTGCTCACCCGGCCCGAAATCGTGCGCGAGATCCACAACGAGTTTCTGGAAGCCGGCGCGGATATCATCGAGACCAATACTTTCAACGCGACGCGCATCGCGCAAGCCGACTACAAGCTCGAAAGCCGGGTGCGTGAAATCAACCTCGCGGCGGCGACCATCGCGCGAGAGTGTGCCGATGCCTGGACGGCGAAGACGCCCGACAAGCCCCGCTTCGTCGCCGGGGCGCTGGGGCCGACCAACCGGACGGCGACGATCTCGCCCGACGTCAACGACCCGGGCTTCCGCAATGTGAGCTACGACGAGCTGGTCGCCGCGTACACCGAGGCGATCGACGGATTGGTCGAAGGCGGCGCTGATCTGCTGCTGGTCGAGACGGTATTCGACACCCTCAACGCCAAGGCGGCGCTGTTTGCGATCGAAACCTACTTCGAGGAGCACGCGATGCGGCTGCCGCTCATCGTCTCGGGCACCATCACCGATGCCTCGGGCCGAACGCTTTCCGGCCAGACGCCGGAAGCCTTCTGGGACTCGGTGCGGCACGCGAGACCGCTGGCCGTGGGTCTCAACTGCGCGCTTGGCGCGGCGCTGATGCGTCCGTATATCGAGGAGATCTCGCGCGTCGCCGACACCTTCGTCTCATGCTATCCCAACGCCGGCCTGCCCAATCCGATGAGCGACACCGGCTACGACGAAACGCCCGAGACCACGGCGAGGCTGATCGAGGATTTCGCCAGGAATGGCTTCGTCAATATTGTCGGCGGCTGCTGCGGCACGACGCCGGCGCATATCCGCGCCATCGCCGACGCGGTCGCGAAGCTGCCGCCGAGGAAGGTACCGAGCGAACAAGCCACGGAGCCGGCGCTCGCCTGATCTTTCGCCGCGTCGCACGCCGACGGCTTTCGGTCGGGCGTGAATTACAACTTACAAATGTCTCATCCCTTAAGGCTCGCCGGTCTGGAGCCGCTCAACATCGACGAAGACGCGCTGTTCGTCAACGTCGGCGAGCGGACCAACGTCACCGGCTCGCGTGCTTTCGCCAAGCTCGTTCTCGCCGGTGATTTCGCGGGTGCGGTCGAGGTCGCGCGCCAGCAGGTGCAAAACGGCGCGCAAATGATCGACGTCAACATGGACGAAGCGATGCTCGATTCGAAGGCGGCGATGGTCAGGTTCCTGCACCTGATAGCCGGCGAGCCCGACATCGCGCGCGTGCCGGTCATGATCGATTCCTCCAAGTGGGAGGTGATCGAGGCGGGATTGAAGTGCGTGCAGGGCAAGCCGGTCGTGAACTCGATTTCGATGAAGGAAGGCGAGGCGCAGTTCCTGCACCATGCGAAATTGGTCAAGCGCTACGGCGCTGCGGCGATCGTGATGGCGTTCGACGAAAAGGGACAGGCCGATACGTTCGAGCGCAAGATCGAGATCTGCCGGCGCGCCTACGAGATCCTCACGCGCCAGGTCGGATTTCCGGCGGAGGACGTCATCTTCGACCCGAACATTTTCGCCATCGCCACCGGCATCGACGAGCACAACAACTACGCCGTCGACTTCATCAACGCGACGCGCTGGATCAAGCAGCATCTGCCGCACGCCAAGATTT
>JALZAX010000362.1 GCA_030948055.1 Verrucomicrobiota bacterium
CAGCAACTGCGGTTTGCGACGCAGAAGGCGCTAAAATTAAGCCTGTCTAATTGTCGTTTCGAAGAAGACAACGTTCTCGCCCTTTCTCATCGCGACGAGAGGTTTGACGTCGTAATTTCTGCGCGGCTTTTCACTATTTTACCAAATCCAAAACGCGCAATCGCCGAAATGTATCGCGTCCTGAAAAGTGGCGGTTCCTGTCTTGTCGCTGAACCACGCTACGCGTTCTGGGCTTCAATCCCGCTCTTCACCATGTGGGTGGCGGCTCGTCTCACTGGTGCGCGCCACGCGTTTTGTGAGCCACGCACAGCTCACGTTCTCGATCTCGTCTCATTCGAGAAGGTTTTCTTTTCGCAACCGTGGCGCCGCGTGAAAGTTTGGCGCGACGGGCGTTATCAATACGCGCTCTGTGAAAAGAGTTGAGCCATCGCGTTCTCGATCCCGCCGCTGGCGCGACAGTTCCGCGCGGCCTCTGTGCGCTCAGTGTCATGACAAAGGCGCCGCGCGCCGGCAAAGTAAAAACACGACTTACACCGCCGTTGACCCCGGATGAGGCAGCGGCGCTAAATATTTGTTTTCTGCGCGACACGACAAACGCGATTAGAGATGCAAGTTCGAAAACCCGCGCGCACGGCATTGCGGTTTACACTCCGGGTGGCGAAGAAGAAGCCTACGCAGAAATTCTGCCGCATGATTTTCAATTGGTCCTGCAACGTGGTGATGGATTTGGCGAACGATTATTCCTGGCGGCGGAAGATCTGCTGTCGCTCGGCTTTGAATCTTTTTGTCTGATTGATTCCGACAGTCCGACGGTGCCAGAAAATATTTACGCGCGAGCTGCGCACACCCTTTCGCGGCCGGGCGATCACATGGTTTTTGGTCCCTCTGATGACGGCGGCTATTATTTGATCGGCTTGAGAAAACCGCACCGAAGACTTTTTGAAGACATTGACTGGAGCACCGAACGTGTTGCTGAACAGACACTGCAACGTGCGAAAGAAATTGGCCTCGAGGTGGAATTATTACCGACTTGGTACGACGTGGACGATAGCAAGACTTTGCACCGCCTGTGTGATCGTCTACTGGCTGGCGATGAGCACGCTCCGGCCACGAGGAATTTCCTTGAGCAGTTGATCAAACGCGAAGGACGCGAGCGTATCTGGCCTAACGAGTAGTAGTATGAAAAAGCGCCACGGAAAACGCGCGCTCGTCACCGGTGGCGCAGGATTAATAGGCTCACATATCGTGGACTTGTTAGTCGGCGACGGCTGGCAGGTGCGTATTCTTGATAATCTCGAACCGAATACGCACAAGCGCGGCCGGCCCGATTGGATCAACACCGCAGCAGAGTTCGTGCAAGGTGATGTGCGTGATCGCGCCGCGACCACCAATGCGCTCAAGGATATCGATGTCATTTTTCATCAGGCCGCATACGGCGGCTACATGCCGGAGATCGCAAAATATGTGCACGTGAATTCGTTAGGCACGGCGCAGATGCTCGAGGTTATTCGGGAAGAGAACTTACCCGTTCAGAAAATCGTCGTCGCTTCTTCGCAGGCTGTTTATAGCGAAGGCGCTGGCCAGTGTCCGATGCATGGTCTGGTCTTTCCCAACGTCCGGCCGGTCGAGCAACTCCGTGCGGGTGATTGGTCCGTCCGTTGCCCGATTTGCGATGCCCCGACGACCTCAGTTCCAACACCAGAAAATGCCCCCGTGGGTGGTGAAACAGTTTACGGTCTAACGAAAGTCGATCAGGAAAAACTTGTGCTGCTCTGGGGAAAACAATGCGGCATTCCCACAGTCGCGTTGCGTTACTCGTGCACGTATGGACCGCGCCAATCCATCTTCAATCCATACACCGGAGTGATCGCGATTTTCTGCACGCGATTGCTCAATAATCTGCCGCCGGTTTTATTCGAAGATGGCCAACAGACGCGCGATTTTTCTTTCGTTGAAGATATCGCACGCGCCAATCTTCTCGCGGCCATGACCGACGAACTCGACGGTCTGCCGGTTAACATCGGTAGCGGTCGGGGTATTCCGATTCGCGAAATCGCGGAGCAAATCTCAGACGCGCTCGATATCCACATCGAACTGGAAGTGAACGGGGAATTTCGTCCCGGTGAAATGCGTCACCTAACGAGTGGAACCGAGCGCGCCCGCGCTGCAGGTTACCAACCGGAAGTCGATCTCGCGCAAGGCATCGGCCGTTATCTCGATTGGATCCGCGCGCAGACCGACGTGAAAGATTACTTCAGCGAAGCCGCCGACGTTCTGCGCAGCAAGGGCATCGTCCATCGCGTGGCCAGGGGATGAACGAGCCAGCTGTCATTCCGAATTTCAACGAGCCGATCGCCGCGCATGCGCGCAAAGATCTCCCACTTTTGCGAGCGAAGATGAGCGTGCACGAAGCGCTCGAAACGATCCGCCGCGAAGGCGTGGGTGAGCGCGTCATTTACTTCTATGCCCTCGACGACGAGCAGCGACTGGCAGGAGTGATCCCGACACGCCGCTTACTCACGGCGTCGCTCGATTCGCGCTTGGAAGAGATCATGATTCGTCGTGTCGTGGCGTTGCCGGAAACAGCGACTGTGCTGGAAGCGTGCGAATTTTTTGTTCTCTACAAATTCTTCGCCTTCCCGGTGATCGATGCACAACGGCGCGTCGTCGGGGTTGTTGATGTTAGCCTTTTTCGGCAAGAGATGCTGGAGGGTGAACAAGCGGAAGAACCACTCGTTAGACCACCGGGCGATGATTTCTTCGAATCGCTCGGTTTTCGATTATCGCAAGTTCGTGATGCATCGCCGCTGCGCGTCTTTCGTTATCGATTTCCCTGGCTGCTTGCGACCGTTTGCAGTGGCACCCTCTGCGCGCTGCTTGCCGGCTTTTTCGAAGCGACCTTGGCCAACAGCCTCGTCATCGCATTTTTTCTCACGATGGTTCTCGGCTTGAACGAAAGCGTCAGCATGCAATCCATGACGCTGACGATTCAGGCCCTGCGTTCCACCAGCCTAACGAGAGGTTGGTTCGTGC
>JALZAX010000053.1 GCA_030948055.1 Verrucomicrobiota bacterium
TCTCGCCCATCAAGTCTTTGGTTCGCGACGATACCACCATCGTTTGTCTGCAAAATGGCTTAGGCAGCGAAAAAGTCGCGCGCGCTGCTTTAGGTGGTCGCGGCATCGTTCTGCGCGCCATCACCCAGTTCGGCGCCATCTTCGTCCGACCCGGCGTGATTCGGTTCATGATCGCGCGCCATACCTTGATCGAACCGCATGAACGCAGTCCCGCCATCGCCGATGTTCTTACCGCTTCCGGTCTCGACGCGCGTATCTCCTCCGACATTCAGGCGGACATTTGGCAGAAGCTGATCTTCAATTGCGTAGTCAATCCGCTTAGTTCCATTCTTGGACGTGAAGTAGGCTCAGTCGCAGATCCCCAGCTGGATCCACTGAAACGAGTAGTGATCGAGGAATGTCTTGCGGTCGCCACGGCCGAAGGCGTGAAGTTCGAGATCGATTTCCTGGCGACGATTAACGACGCCTATGCGCCCTCGAAAAACATCGCATCGATGCGGCAAGACTTGCAGCGCGGACGTGAGACCGAGATCGACTACTTGAACGGCGCGGTCGTCTCGTTAGGCATTCAACACAGGATAGATTGTCCAGTGAACCGTGCGCTCACCGACATCATCAAAGCGATGGCGAAACAATCAGCTACTGTTCCCAAAGATAATGTTCCAGGCGCAGTTGTTTGAGCCGTGCCTTTGCTTCCTCACTGCGCGGGCCGCCCGCGAAAGAAAGCTTTTGATAGATCGCCGCGGCTGGTTGCCAGCTCGATTTTTCTTCCAGTAAACGCGCGGCATTAAAGCCCGCTTTGTAGAACCAAAAAAATTCGCGGCGCTTATCGGGGCGACCCCCGTCTTCTATGATCTGATAAAAAGTCGCCAGCGCTTCAGTTGGTTGATTCAATTTTTCCTGGCACATCCCCTTTTTGCAAAGCGCCTGATTATGCCAGTGCGACCCGACCTCGCTTTGCTTTGCCAGCTGGTCGTAAACTTCAGCCGCGCGTTTGTAGTTTTCCGGATTCGTCGCGCCTAATTCGTAAAGAATATCGCCTTTGCCGCAGAGAGCTTCGCGCTTCTCCGGGTTCTTCGCGTCGCCTTTGAGCACTTCTTCGTAAAGCGTCATGGCGTCAGCGTTCTTGCCCAGCTTTCGTTCGATGACGGCCTGCTCGTTCCGCGCGGCCCATTTCAATTCGCCATTCTTCTTCACGACTTCGTCAAAGAGAGTCAGGGCGCGATCGAGCCCGCCCACGGCCATGCTTTGGCGCGCGGATTGCGCGGCGAAGAATTGCGCTTTCTCTGCTAGCGGACCGTTCGGATTCTGTTGCGCCAACAAACTGAATTGGGTTTGCGCGCTGGCGAAATCCTGACGGCGATAATAAATCTCGGCCAGCTTCAGGCGGACATCGGTAGCGACGGAAGAGTCGCCATATTTTTGCAAGAAGTCATTGGCGAGATCGATGACTTTGGTCTCGCTCTGCTCGCGAACGCTTTCGGAGTTAGGCGAGACCGCAGCTTCTTCGATCCAAATCGCGAGATAATCACTTCGTTCCTGCGCGGCCGCCGTTGCCTGGCTTTCGGCCGCATGTTTCAGATCCTGTCGCGCCTCGTCCAGGCGCGGCGGAGAAGCGTGAAACGCGAGTTCGGCCAGTGCGACCCACGCTTCCGAAATCCGCGGATGCTTGGGAAAATTCGTGATGAAATTACGCAGCAAATCAGGCGCGTTCTTCTCCGCGTGCGCGGCCTGGGCGAGCGCTTCTTCCAAGGTCACTTCGCCGCGCGTCGCCGCATCGGCTTTTTTTAATTGCTCATTGGCCGCGGCCAGTTGCCCGCTATCGCCGGCTCGTAATGCGGCAAACGATTCATTCAACAAGGCGGCGTTAGAATGTTTTTTGGAGATCAACGCGACGCGCTGAAAATCTTTCGCCGCTACATCAAACTTTCCCGCGGCGTAATCGAGCCGACCCGAAAGGAACCCGATTCGCTCTTCGATCTCGCGACCACCATGGAGCGACCGCGCTACTTCAAGCGCCGCCGTGGCAGCCTCGAAGCGACGGTCCTCCAGCAACAGTTGCGCATTCTCCAGAAACGCCCCGGCCAATTCAGGAACCGCGGGATGTTGTGCGCGAAGTTCATCGAAAATCTGCAACGCGGTGTCGCGCCGTCGCAGGCGAAGTTCGGCTCGGGCGAGGTACCATTGCGCCAGCGCGCGGCGCGGTTGCGCCGGATCGTGCGCCCAGCGCCCGAGATCGTGCCGGCCTTGTCGCCGTTCTGCCGCGTAGAGTTGATCTAGCTTGGCAAAAATCGCCGGCAGGTTGCTATCGTCCGGATGCCGCTCAATGAATTCTTCCAGAAAATCATCACCGGCATCGGGCGTATTCGCGCGCAGATGCATATCCGCGAGAGCAAAAAGCGTGGCGAGCAAAACCGAATGCGTCGCGCCTCGCGGACTTTTCAGAATAGATGCGAACAGTGTCGTCGCGCGCTTTTTATTTCCGAACTGCATTTCCACACAGCCGCGCAGATAGCGTTGCTCTTTTCGATCGCTGGCGGATTTTGCCCCGGAAGAATTGAGTTCGCGCGCTGCGGCCAGCGCATCGTTTTTCACGAGCAATAATTCAGCGGCGCGAAAATGCGCGCGTACATTCCACTGCGGCTCGCGCGCAAGAAGACTGTAAGCCTGGAGTGCCTCGTCGATTCGTCCGAGAGCACGCAGAGTTTCTGCCTGGCCAAGGATCGCTTCAGCGCGGAAAGGAGATTTCGGATCGTCCGCCGCCTCTTCATAAAACGGCAGTGCTTCATCCCAGCGCGAGAGCGCAGCCAGAGCTTGTCCTTTCAGAAAACTTGCGCCTGGCAGATCGCGCACGCTGACGTCATCCAGAATGGAGAACGATTCGTTAGGCTGATCCGCCGCGATTAGTGCTTCGGCTAGCTTTAACATGGCCGTGCGTTTTTCCTCTTCGCCTGGGTGTTGCTCGAGGAGCGCACGCAGCCTGACGACTGCGACCTGCGGCACGCCGTCGATCAGCGGCTGTGTCGCGCTCGCCAGATCTGCCGCGCAGAATTGCCTAACGAGTGCAAGAAACGCCCAGCACGAAATATAAAGGCGCGGCCTCATTTTCCATTTAGGAGCGGTTGCAAGTATTGACCGGTATGACTTTCCGCAATCGCGCCAATCTTTTCCGGCGTGCCCGCGCCTACGATTCTTCCGCCGCGCTCGCCGCCTTCCGGGCCCAGGTCGATGACCCAATCGGCGCATTTAATCATCTCCAGGTTGTGTTCGATCACGACCAGCGTGTTGCCGGCGTCGCGCAATTTCATCAGGACCTGCAGCAGTTTCTCGATGTCGGCAAAATGCAGACCGGTCGTCGGCTCATCTAATATATATATTGTGCGGCCGGTCGCCTTCTTGGCCAGCTCGGTCGCGAGCTTGATGCGCTGCGCTTCACCGCCGGACAAAGTCGTGGCCGCCTGACCCAGTCGCAAATAACCGAGGCCAACGTCGAGGAGCGACTCCAGTTTGTCGAAAACCGCGGGAACGGTCCGAAAAAATCGCGCCGCCTCATCCACGGTTAAATTCAAGACGTCGGCGATATTTTTTCCTTTGAAGGTGATCTCCAGAGTCTCGCGGTTGTAACGCTGACCCCGACAGGCCTCGCATTCCACATAAACATCGGGCAGAAAATGCATCTCGACTTTGATCAAGCCGCCGCCTTCACAATTTTCGCAGCGGCCGCCCTTAACATTGAAGCTGAAACGACCCGCGTCATAACCGCGTATGCGCGCGGCGGGCAGTTGGCTGAACAATTCGCGAATGGGCGTAAACGCACCGGTGTAAGTAATCGGATTCGAGCGCGGCGTGCGACCGATCGCGGTCTGATCGATGACGATCGCCTTGTCGAGTTGATCGAGCCCGAGCAAACGTTCGTGCGCGCCCGGTTTGTCTTTTGAGTTGTAGAAAAAACGGAAGAGCGCGCGGCGCAATGTGTCATCCACTAAAGTCGATTTTCCGCTACCGGACACGCCGGTCACGCAGGTGAGGCAGCCAAGGGGAAACGCCGCCGTGACATTCTTAAGGTTGTTTGCGCTCGCGTCGCGCAAGGTCAGCCAGCCTTCTGTCGCGCCCACCGGGGTGCGCGGAACCACACGCTTTTTCGGAATTTCGATTCGCGCGCGGCCCGCGAGGTAATCGGCCGTGGGAGAATTTTTCGCGCGCAAAACTTCGTCGAGTGTTCCCTGCGCCACCAGTTCGCCGCCGCGCGGACCGGCGCCGGGTCCTAGATCGATAATATGATCGGCCGCGCGAATCGTCTCTTCATCGTGCTCGACCACGATGACGGAATTGCCGAGGTCGCGCAGACGACGCAGCGTGCCGAGCAGTCGAGCGTTGTCGCGTTGATGCAAACCGATGCTGGGTTCGTCGAGCACGTAAAGAACTCCGGCCAGTCCCGAACCGATTTGGGTCGCGAGGCGAATGCGTTGCGCTTCGCCGCCGGAGAGCGTGCCGCTCTCGCGATTGAGCGTGAGATAATCGAGACCGACTTCGAGGAGAAATTGCAAGCGCGATTCGATCTCGCGCAAGACGTCCGTGACGATGAAGCGCTCTTGTTCGGTGAGCGTGATTTGGCTAATGAACTCGGCCGCGGCGCTCGTCGTGAGTTCGGAAAATTCGTGGATATTCAGCTCGCGTTCGTCCGCATTCGTGATCGTGACCGCGAGAATCTCCGGCTTAAGCCGCGCGCCTTTGCAGACGTGACAGGGCACGCGCGTCATGAAGGCGCGGATGCGGTTGCGGGTGAATTCGCTCTCCGTTTCTTCGTAGAGTCGCTGCATTTGCGGAACCAAACCTTCGAACGGTTTCGCGTTTTTCTCTGATTTGCCGTTGGCACCGAAACTCATCTGGATCGGCTCCTCGCCCGTGCCGTGAATGAGCGCGGTCTTGAACTCGTCCGGCAAATCGCTGTAGGGGATGAAATCGTCGACCTTGAAATGTTTCACCATCGCGCTTTGCAGCGTCTTGTAGTAAGCCTGCATCCGTTTGGTGCCGCGCCGCCACGGCACGATCACGCCATCAGCGAGCGATTTTTCCTGGTCGGTGATCATCAACTCCGGGTCGACTAGCATTTCCGTGCCGAGTCCGTGACAGGCCGGACATGCGCCGAAATGGCTGTTGAAGGAGAAATGTTTCGGGGTGAGTTCGCCTAACGAGAACTTACCATCGGGGCTTCCGTAGTCGGTTGAGTACCGAATCGATTCCCATTTTTCCGCCGCGCCTTTTTTCTGCTGCAAGACAACGATTTTGTTCGATCCCCACTTCAGCGCGGTCTCTACTGAGTCGGCCAGTCGCGTACGAATTCCGTCGCGAATCACCAGGCGATCCACGACCGCTTCGATGGTGTGACGTCCACTCTTTTTTAGCCGAATCGGGTCGGGCTGGCTCAGCTCCAGAATCTCGCCGTCCACCCGGATCCGCACGAATCCCTCGCGTTTTACCTTTTCAATAACATCGCGAAATTCGCCCGCTTCGTTTTGCACCAACGGGGCCAACAAAATGATTTTAGTTTCTCCCTCGTAGGCCAGGATTTGGTCGACAATCTGCTGTGAAGTATGGCGGTGAATGGGTTGACCAGTAGCCGGATCATGAGGCTGTCCGATGGCCGAAAAGAGGACGCGGAGATAGTCGTAAATCTCCGTAGTCGTCGCGATCGTCGAACGCGGGTTCGCGCCCGCACTCCGCTGCTCGATCGCGATCGCCGGCGAAAGTCCCTCGATGAAATCGACGTCCGGCTTCTCCATTTGATCGAGAAATTGCCGGGCGTAAGCCGAGAGGCTCTCGACATAACGCCGTTGCCCCTCGGCGTAGAGAGTGTCGAAAGCGAGCGAGGATTTCCCCGAGCCGCTCAGTCCTGTGATCACGACCAGCTTTTCCCGCGGAATCTCAAGATGAAGATTCTTGAGATTGTGCTGGCGCGCGCCGCTGATCTTAATAGTTTGCGCTGGCATTCTAACGAGAAAGGTCGAACCTTTCAGTTAAGCATCACTGCTTGGTTTCGCCAGCCGTTTCGCCTCGAATATGACTGATCAAGAACACACAATTTCCCAGGAAGAGCTGGTCGTGCTGCAAAAGAAATTCAGCGAGATCAAGCACTCGATTAACAATGCCCTGGCGGTCATGATGGCTCTCTCGGAGATGTCGCAGCGTCGGCCCGATTATTCAGAAAAACTCGCCAGCACCGTGCTGACAAAAGCGCCGCAGATCGTTTCCAGCTTGCAGGAATTCACCCAGGCCTTGAACGAAAAAGCCGGCCCGAAGCCGGAAGGCGTGCCGAGCGGCCTCTAGTTTTCGTCTGGATCTAGCCGATTATCTTTGCCGGTCTAACGAGACCTTAATTTTTACCGGCGCGGGGATTTCCACCAATAGCGGCGTCCCTGATTTTCGCGGACCGAACGGCGTCTGGACGCGACGTCAGCCGGTTTACTTTCAAGATTTCATGATCTCGGAAGAGGCGCGGATCGAGCACTGGGATTACAAGCTCGAAGCTTGGGAAGCATTTCGCGATGCGAAACCCAATGCGACGCATGACGCGATCGTTCGACTGGAGCGGGCGGGTAAATTGCTCTCATTAGTAACGCAGAATATTGACGGCTTGCATTCGTTAGCCGGGAGCAGCTCGGAAAAAATTGTCGAGCTGCACGGAACCAACACGCGCATTGAATGCGTTCGTTGTCATCGACGCAGCGATCCTGAATCGCATTTCGATTTTTTTCGCGCTAACCGCACAACGCCGGTGTGTGAATGCGGCGGATTCCTGAAATCGGCGACGATTAGCTTTGGCCAAAATCTAGATCCGGCCGTAATCGCTCGTGCGGAAGCTGCCGCGGCGCGAGCCGATCTCGTTGTCGCGCTTGGTTCTACTTTGTCGGTTTATCCGGCGGCGGCGATTCCGCTCATCGCGGCGGGACGCGGCGTGCCATACGTCATCATCAATCGCGGCTCGACGGAACACGATGACCATTCGCGCGTTTCGCTGCGACTCGAGGGTGATGTGGCGGAAATTTTTCCGCCGGCGGTCGAGACCGCGTTGGCTTGAGTCGTTAAGCCATTGTTGTTCCGGCGCGCAGCTTCTTCAGCGTGTTCCAGGATCTGGTGAAAACTGTCCATGCCTCGAATCTTCGCGTCCAGATGTTGGCGCCGGGCGTCGCTGTAACTCGCCAGGGACTCCGTCACCAAGCCGAAGGCTTGGAAGATTCGTAGCCGGTGGTTGAGCGGCGAAGCGCGCGACACCACCGGAAAAAAATGTACGAAGCGTCCGCATCCCAGTAGGGATGCTGGCGAGAGGCGGTCTGCCATCCCTGCCGGGATGTGCGGTCGGTTTGCGCATTTTCCGGTGGTATCGCGCGCTTCGCCGCTCAACCACCGGCTAAAAGCTGCGAAGCCTTTGGCTTCGTAACTCCCGAATGAACACACACGCTTCCCGAACTGCGAATCCCGTATCGGATATCCCGCATCGCGCATCGCATATCCCGCATCGCCCATCAGGAGAGCGCCATGAGCACGTTACTGTAACGCGCGTCGCCGGTCACATCTGCGCCGAACCAATCGGGCGCGATGAAATCCGCGCAGCTCTCTTCGTCGGGAAATTCCACTTCGGCGACGATCACCCCCTCGTGCCGGCCCGAATAGATATCGATCTCCACCGTCGCTTCACGCCACGGCACATCGTAACGCACCTTGTTCAAACGGCGTTTTTCCGTCGCCGGCCAAAGCGCTTCGAACTGTTCCGCGCTCAAGTGAATCTCGCGTTCTTCGCGCTCGTTGCTCTTCCCGCGCTTGAAAGTGAGCGAGAATGCCTCCCCCTTTTTGCGCAAGCGCACTTGCAATCCGCTTTCCTCCACCGCCAGGTAGCCCTGGTCGATTTCGGCGTGCGGATAACTCGTTAGGTCAGTCGGCAAACGCTTGAGCAAAAACTTTCGTTCGATCTCACGATGCGGTTTGGCCTTGCTCGGAACCATCTGGCGTTCATAAGTGCCTAACGAGTGAAAGCGGCCAAGACAAGCGCGGGTTTATTACTCTTTCGTCATCGAGGTGGCCAACTCGAATTGCTCCTCGTCCATCCCGGCGGCCCGTTCTTCAAAACGAAAGACGCCGGGGCGTGGAGCATTCCGAAGGGCGAGCCGGAAACGGGCGAAGATTTGCTCACGCGCGCCAAGATTGAATTCGAGGAAGAGGTGGGCTTTCCAGCCCATGGCGATTTTCTCCCGCTCGGTTCGATTCAACAAAAAGGTGGGAAGATCGTGCACGGCTGGGCGGTCGAAGGCGATCTGCCAAATCCTTTTGTTCTGAGATCAAACGTCTTCGAGTTGGAATGGCCGCCGCGTTCCGGGCGACATCAAACATTTCCCGAAGTCGATAAAGCGGAGTTTTTTTCAGAAACGATCGCGCGCGAGAAAATCAAACCCGCGCAAATTCCGTTTATCGATCGTCTGCGCGAAAGCATTCGTTAGGCAATTCCAGCAACGCGCGCACTTCGTCGTCAGTCGTCTGCGAAAAATTTTCGTAAAAGCCGCTGACCCCGCCAAACTCATCGGAGATCAAAACCGCAGCCACTTCATTGGCCACGCGCTTGATCTGCGGGTAGGTCGAGGTCGCGATCACCGGGGCGGCAGCGACGATCCACGCTGCCTCTTGCTGCTCGAGCGCGCGTACTCCTGCAATCATGGTTGAGCCCGTGGCGATTCCGTCATCGACCAGAATTATCGTCTTGCCCGCAACTTCCGGCGCCGGCCGCTCGCCGCGATAGGCTTGTTCGCGACGCGTCACTTCCTCGCGTTCGCGCGCGCTTACTTCTTCAAAAATTTTCTCGGGCACGTTGAGCGAAGTGAGCACTTCGGAGTTAAGCGAACGCACGCCTCCGCTGGCGATCGCGCCCATAGCCAGCTCTGGATAACCGGGCAAGCCGAGCTTGCGCACCACAAAAACATCGAGCGGCAGACAGAGTTCGCGCGCGACCACGCTCGCGACCGGCACACCACCACGCGGCAGGGCGAGCACCAGCGCGTCGGCACGATTTTCGTACGCGCTTAATTCACGCGCCAACAAATGGCCCGCTTCCGAGCGATCCTGAAAAAGCCGGCTGATATCAAAAAGCTACGGAACTAGAACGGCCGCGCCAGCGAGAGAACCGAACCGGACTCGCGTCTCAGCGCGGGACCGAGACAGCATCGATTTCAACCGGCGGCTCGCCTGAAATCCTGGCGGTGCCGACGATACGCGATTGATTCTGTTCATTGCGCCGGCCTTCTTTGCTCGCGGTGTTTTGTTGATTTTCAGCCGGCGTCGCAACGTAGTTTGCCTCGAACACGATATTCTTTTTCAAGCTGGAGTTGAAGCCCGCGGCGCGGAAGACGTACTCGTTAGACTCATTCGCTCCCGTCGGTTTGGTCGCGGTTGCAGATTGAGCAGCAAAGTTCTGCTGCTGATTTTTCTGCGCGAGACTGCGACGATCGTTCTGCGTGATTTGTTCCAGTTTACCGGTGTAGGTGGAACCGTCCTCATCCACCACGCGAATCTTGTCGCCCTCCCGCTGGACATCAAAGGTGTTCAAGATATTCGTCGGTTGCTTCAATCGTGCGTCGCCGCGGGCGCCGATTTTTCCCGAAACATCTTGTGAGAAACGTTTCGACAAATTTGAGGCTGGCGCCTGGTGTTCTTCTGTGAACGAACGAGCCATGACGGGCGCCGACGCTTTCGCGGCCGCTGGCAAGCGTGCGAGCTCTTTGAAGGATTTCACTTCCGCCGTTCCGGCAAGATTAGACGCAGTTTCAGCCGGAGCCTCAGCGGCGATTCCTACGTCGGCCAACTTGGCATCTTCGTTTTTTTCTAATCGCTCGGCCGGCGGCGCATCGACCGAGCGCAGGGCTGCAGTCGCGTCTTTCGGCGCTGACTCCGGCGCGCTCATGGCCAATTGCATCGGCGCCTTCGTTTCTTTTGTGGTCGTGCGAACCCAGAGAACCGATCCCGTCATGATTACCGCAGCCACAGCCGTAGCCAAAGAAATCTGCGGCCAGAAGCTCGCCAACCAACTGCGCCGCTCTGTCGGCTCTTCACTGCGATTGATTCGCGCGATCTCTTCGTGCAAATGCGTTCGCATCGGATTCGGCATTTGCGGATCGGGGCCGAACTCTGCGCGCCGCGCACGCGCAGACGCTTCGAGCAGTTCCTCGATTGGTTTCCTTGGTTCGGGCGGCATGACTCTAATTCATTAGACGGCAAACGATCCCTCGCGCGGGAAAATTTGTTTCGCAATCGCGCCGAGCCGATCGAGGCATTTGCTCAAACGCGAGCTGACGGTTTTCGGATTCAAGCTCAACTCACTGGCGATCTCGTCGTAGGAGAGATCTCCGTAGTAACGGAGTTCGATGATTTCGCGGCAGGGCGCATCCAGTCGATCGAGACTTTGCCTAACGAGTGCAAAGTTTTCCGCAAGCAAGAGCGCCGCATCCGGCGCCGGACGCGGCGATGGCGGATCAATCGCAAGATCATCCGCGCCGTTCAGCGAAACATGCGGCGCGTTGCCGCCACGTTTCGCCGCTTTCGTTTTCGCACGGAAATCCATCGCCTTGTTTGAAGCGATCCTTAGCAGCCAGGTTTGAAACGAACTCTTCGCTTGAAACGAAGCGAGATTCCGCACCACCGACACGAACGTCTCCTGACAAATCTCCTCTGTGTCTTCGTGATTGAAGTCGGCGGAAAGCTGGAAAACAAAACGCGCCACGAGGCCGTAATACTTATCGAACAAAGCATCCCACGCCTCCGCCGCGCCGCGGCGGCATTTGGCGATGAGGTCAGCTTCCGTCTCGATAACGCTTCCTTGTCGCTCACTCTACTAGAACTGTCATTCTGAGCGTAGCGAAGAATCTCTGACTATTTCCCATGTGCGGCGCTGGTCTCGGGTAGGGTGGGCGT
>JALZAX010000054.1:0-8491 GCA_030948055.1 Verrucomicrobiota bacterium
TGGCGTAGCAGGCCAGCCGTCGCGGACCATTTATATGCGGTCGTAGCCGTCGAGCCAGCGTTTGGCTGCTTCAATATCTTTGCGGATAATCGGCAGTTGCTCGCGCGCGTAAGCCTTCACTTTCACATCCTTCGCCGGTGCAGAGTCTTTGAGTTCGAGCTCAAAAAACCGGACGTAAGCGGGATCGCTGAGCGAGCGTAAAGCGGCTTTGTCGAACTCAGTACGAGGCGTCCCAGGATATTCCTGATTTCCCCTTCGAGCCAGAAAAAGCCGGCGCCCGCGGTGCGCGGATGGATCTGCAAATCATCCACTCGCACCGCCGGCACATCGCCCAGTCGCATCCATTTCGCGCCCTGGTCGAATGAGGCACACAATCCGAAATGCGTGCCGGCGTAGAGCAAGCGTGGATTCGCCGGATCTTCGGGAATAACTTCGACCGGCGCGTAGTTCGGCAATCCCTCACCGACCACGCTCTGCCAGGTCGCGCCGCCGTCTCCGCTGCGCGCGATCATCGGCTTGTCGTCGCCCGCGCGATAAGCATTGAGCGCGAGGTAGGCGACTTTCGGATCGTGATTGCCAGGCTCGATTCGCACCACCCATCGCCCGCGTAAACTTCCCGGCTCCCGCGCTCCTATCGCACATCGAATCAGAAAGTGAGACCTTCGATCACGTGCTCGGTCTCGCTGGCGAGTCGTTGGATCGGCTTTTCGCATCGATCTACTACATCCGCCGCTCCCCGATTTTCGTGAAGAAGTGTTCATGGCTCTGCCAAAACAAGATGCCGACAAGCTGATCGAGCTCTGCCAAACGACATCATCGCCGCGCGTCAGCTTCGAGCCGGCGCAGTCGAAGAACGCTTGAGGCGCGGGAGTTTACGATGCGCTACAAGAACAACATCGGCCCGCAAATGCGCCGCCGCCGCTACGCCCTCGGCTGGTCGCAGTCAGACCTCGCTACCTCTATCTCTCAGAGGTTCTGAAAGTCCCGGCGCAGGAACTCTTTCCCGCCAGAACGCCAGGCAACCGCATTCACGAATTCATGGAGAAGCTGGAGACAACGCGATTCTGATCCACGCGTTCATGGGCTTCATTCTATGTGAACGACCGGTCGAGCGGCGGAGATTTGTATCCCCTCATTGTATCCCCTAGCCTCGAAAAGCAGCAAACCAGAGCTAAACGTAGCTAAAGCGAAATCAGTGAAAACGACGCAAGTGCCTGATTTGCAACGACTGCTAACAATAGCTAAAGCCGGCTATCGGGGTCGAACCGATGACCTGCTGATTACAAATCAGCTGCTCTACCAACTGAGCTATGCCGGCATTTACGAGGGAAAATGGACGTTTAAGACTTCGTACAAACCACATATCTTATACCCTAATCTTATACGCTGTCATATCAGCGGGTCGAGGCGTGCGGAGATTCGCGCCCGTTTAAGCGGCTCCGCTGCTGGAGCAGTGCGAGTGAGATAGGCGATCAATGTAAGGCCGGTAACGGACGGCGTTATGCCGCGCGACCGTCTTATGAATGCGCCGAAGGAATCGGAATGGGAAACTACTGCGGTCCAAAATCTGACCCGATATCGCGCATCCGGTACATATTTCGCGCGCTTCCGCGTCGGCAAGAAACTCATTTGCAAGAGTCTAAAGACGCCTGTGTTTTCGGTGGCGAAACAGCGGCTGCCGGACGTAATGCGAGAGCACCGCGCGAAGGTCGAGTCGGTCGTGGCGTTCGCGAGCGGCAAGATGAAGGTAGGCGATGCGGCGGAAGTTTATCTCCGCAAAGTGGAAGCGAACGTTTCGCTGAAGCCGCGCTCCAAAGACTATCGCGAAATGATGATCAGCTTCATTCGCCGTTCGTGGCCAGCGCTGATGGAGACCGATGTGCGTAAGGTTACCGAGGGTGATTGCGAGAATTGGCTGATGCGCTACCAGCGGCAATACGCTCCGACTGTGGTCAACAACAGTATCGGCACTTTACGCGCAGTGTTCGACGAAGCGATTCGCGCTGGCGCGCGATTCAACAATCCGGTCGCTAAACTCTCGCGCGTGAAGGTGCGCGCGAAGCGCCTAGAGCTGCCGTCACGCGATCAGTTTCTGCGCTTCGTTGAGGAGATCCGCACCGCGGGTGCGAGGCAATCGAAGGATTGCGCAAACCTGGTACGGTTCCTCGCCTACAGTGGAGTGCGTATTGGCGAGGCTCGATTCGTGACGTGGGCGGATGCGAATCTTGGCCGGCGTGAACTGCACGTGCGCGGCGATCCTGAGACGGCCACGAAGAATGGCGAGACGCGTTACGTGCCGATGATTCCAGAGCTTGAACAAATGCTGACGGAGTTGCGCAAGGAACGTTCCGAGGAGCCAGGAAGCGCGACGATCATGCGAGTGTTCGAGTGCCAGAACAGCATGACGCACGCAGCGGAAAAGATCGGGATGAAAAGAATCACGCATCACGATCTCCGTCATCTTTTCGCGACAATCTGCATCGAAAGCGGCGTGGATATTCCTACTGTCTCGCGCTGGCTCGGGCATAAGGACGGCGGTGCGCTTTGCATGAAAACGTATGGGCACCTGCGCCAGGACCACAGCTTCGCGCAGGCGCAGCGCGTGAGCTTCGGGATCGCAGCGTAAACCTCTGCGTGGTGTTAGCTCTTGAGCAGTCGCAGCAGTTCCGATCGTGGCACGAGCAGCTTGCCGCGAAGCGCACGGCAAGCGCGAAGTTTACCGCGCTGGATTAGCCGATAGACGCTGAAGTAATCTACCCCGAGAAGATCGGCAGCTTCTTGAACAGAATAAGCGAGCCTTTCCGCTTCGGTGGGCGCAGCTAGCGGCGGAGTCGATTGCGTGGTGGGATCCATGAGCGAACGCCAGACTAGAAAACAGCGATGGCGCGACCGCTCTTGTGCTGGAGCGAGTGAGCCTCTGGGGTCTAACTCGCAACGTGTCTGCCGAGGACCGGCAACCCAACAGCTGCCTAACGATGGCGGTATTCGCGGAAAAACCGCACTTTGGAGCGCCAAAACATCCGCCCCACGGTCGCGCCGACAAGATAGGCGCACACGAAGAAGCCGATTGTGCCCAAGAAATAGAACAAGGCCTGCGAATCTCGCGCGTCGGGTTGCGGAATCGCACCGCGAATCTGCAGCACGCCGAAAATAAACGCGAACACTGGAATAGCTCCCAAGGCGAAGAGCAGCCCGATCAACGCTCGCTCGCGGCGCGTGCTTCCACGCAGAATCTCAGCGCCACAGCCGGTGCATACATTTGCAGATTCCGGAACATTCGTGTGGCAATGCGAACACACCAACCTCTTCACCGCTGGAACCTAGCACTAGACGGCTGCGATAAGCGACAAGCTCATTTTGCCTCTTCGATTCGGATACTGCTGATGACGCCATTTTCTCCGGCATCGAGGCGTTGATATCGCTCCGGAATTGGACGCATCCACTTAACCGCAAAATCCTGCAGTGCGATGACAAGTGTGCGGAGATTGCGCCCGGAAATCTCCACGTCGTGTGATGAAAACGCGACGCGCAGCACGTCGGCCTCGTCGTGCTGATTAAACGTGGCGCTCACGAAATGCTGGTACGGAAAGAGGTGCATTTCGCGGGTAGAGGCCTCGATGCGCAGACACGCGCTCGGAGCTTCACGCTGCCAGCAGGTTGGTGCGTTGTTGGCGGTTCGTCTGTCGTTGCCTTTCATGAGTGCGGGTCAGGTCGAGTTTGATAACGGCTGCCGTCCAGGAGCGCATCGCGATTCCACAGACGCGACGCGCGAATTGCCGGCCGCGCCGTATAGAGCGCAGGCCGCCTTGCGTGTTTTGCGATCGCGCAGCCATTAAATCGAGCGCGAGCTCACGCTCTCCGCTGCGGGTGATTGCGCGCTGAAGCTCCTGTTTGTCGGGAGTGAAGATCCGGATGCTCTTTCGGCCGCGTGAAATGGTGACGTACCACTGCTGCGCGTTCGACGCGGCGCGGACGGCTGAGTCAGCGAACAAAACGTGATCGACTGTCTTCCCTTGAGAGCCGTACGACGTGACGGCATACCCGCGCACGAACTGTCGATATTGAGGCGGCAAGACTCGACCGTCCTGCAAGCGGATGGATCTATCCGGCTTGATCGCGGCGACACTGACTATCTCGCCGTTCGCGAGTTTCCGGCCATCGCGCGTGCTGCTGTTCGCCTTCAACTGAAGTTTGTCGCCGGCGGCGACGGCAAACTCAGTCGCTCTGCAAACGTTGAGGTGGTCGAGCTTAGTCAGCGGCATCTGGCGCACTTTGCCGGCGAGTTCGAAGGCCAAATGCTTCGCCGTAATTCCAATCAGCTTGGCCTGCACGCCGCGCTTGAAGCTGGCGAGATCGCGATTGAAGACCAGAACACAATCAGGTGGATAGTGACGCGCATCGATCTTCTGCGCTGCGGTCAGATCGATCTGTTCAAGGCCTGTGACTTGTGATTCTGCTTCGCCGAGAACTCCGCGTTGGCGGAGTCGCGCGCGAATCGCATTATTTATGGCACGCACTTCAGCTCGCGTTTGTGAAATCACGAGCGCTGATTCGCCACGCTCTGCGATCTCGAGATACGCATCGCGAATCTCATCGTTCCGCTCAGCTGCGCCGCATTCGACGAATGCGTTTATTCCTTCCAGCTTTCGGACCGAACGCGCCAGATCGCCAGCCGCTGCTGCTTCTACTGCCCCGCGATATTGCTCAATCCGTTTACGTTCTTCAATCGAGCGGGCGCGTTTTGGATCCTGTCGCCGAACCTGCTCCAATTGCGCGGCAGGAACGGCGGCGTAACGCTCGATTGCTCGTAGCGCATCGGAAGCTTCAATCGGTCCGTGCTGTCGTGTGTCACCAGAAAGAATTAGCCGTCCACCTACTTCTTGAACCAGGCGGATGAGACCGAGCAACTGACGACCGCCAATTTGCCCGGCTTCATCAACTATGACGACGGCCCGATCTGGCAACGTGCCGCGCTGGAGGCATTCGCTGACCGTTTGTGTTTGCACCAATCCATCTCGAGCAAGGTCGATCACTTGCTGACGTTGCGGTGCCAGAACTACGGATCGCTGGCCGCTCTTATCGATCGCGCCCTGCACGCGCTGAAGTACGAAGCTTTTCCCTGTGCCCGCGCCGCCGCGAAATAGTGTGATGAAGCTTTGCGACGAAAGAATAGCACTGAGAGCGAGCTGTTGATCGAGCGCGAGTTGGCCGTCCAGTCCTACTGAGGCGAACGGAGCATGCCTGCCTACGCCGTCAGTCGCCGCGCACACGATCTCCCATTCGCGCGCAAGCATTTCACGATGCGCGATTTTGTCATTGTCACCGCGGAGGTAATCGCGCGAACGGGTTAGCTGTTTGATCTCGGAAACAGAGACAGGGCCGGCACGCGCGACTTGCAATGCGTGACGCCAAAGCTCGTACTCGCGAACAACCGAGCGCCGTTCGAAGAGGTGAGCCTCCGCCCATAACACTGCCTGCTCTGCTTTCGCGCCGTAATGGGGTGCAGACTCGGCGACGCGCGGGTTTCTTAGCGCACCCAGTTCCTCCGGGCTGAGTTGCTCCTCCCATAGGCGCCGCAAGAACGCGCGACAGGGCGTTGTGCTTTTTCGCGCGCGGTCCTTGTGCGCGATGTGCTCGCGGATCGCGGCTTCATTGCCGACGCGTTTATCGGGATGCGATATGAGAAACTCTCGCGTCTTTTCGTCAATCTCTCGATGCCGTTTCGAGAAGCGTTCGCAAATTTCGCGCGGAATCTCCTGGAGTTCGAAGTCACCGCGCGCGGAGTTAACAATCGTGTAGCCGAAGCTCTGCAACGCGCGCGCGAGTTCATGATAGTAGACGTTCTCGACGTACTTCTGCGCCCCGAGCATCTCGTAGTTTTGTAACGCCTTCCAACGTTGCTCCTGCGAATCGTGCGTCGCATTGAAGATGATGCAGTGCGTGTGGAGATGGGGATCGAGTGCGCGTGAGGTTTCATGTTCGAACAGAGCCGCGACGATGTTGCTCGTCCGGCGATCAGCATCGCTTTCACCGCCTCGAACTCGTGTAGCCGCAAATTCTTCGAGTTCCTTGAGCGCGATCTTCACCGCATCTGCATGTGCAGCAATGATGCGCTTGTCGCCTGCTACCAGCGCGGCGACCGACACCGACTTCGGTGGTGAGAATGTGAAGTCGTAAAACACGCGGCGATTCGCAGCTTCACCTTCACCAGGTTGCGCTCGCCGGACCGTGTTCCGCCTTTGCGTCAACTGCTCGCGTGATTGCGGATGCAAGTTGTCGCACAACGCGAGGAACTCATCGCGTGTCACTCCGCCAGCGAGCCCCAGCATCTCCGCGCCTTTACCGATCCACTCGCCACGAACGCGCTCGTTCTCTGAATAATAATCACCAACGCTGAGGTGCTCTTCGAAGTAGCCCTTCGCGTTTTTCAGATTGGTCTGTGTCTTCGGCGAAAGCACTGCCGATGAACTAGCAGGCCAGCAATTACCTCCTGCTCCACTCCCGGAGCCGCGATTTGCGCATCATGTGAGACAACGATGCATGCAGAACCCGTGGAATTTTGAAGGTGGGACGCCCTACCCCTTAGCATCGTTAAGGAAATTCCGGCTCATCGCTAAACCGGGCGTGATCGCATGAGCAACGTCGCCGATACAACAGTGCGCACGCAGCGTTTCAACGACGCTGTCCGCGCATTCACGCCGCCGTCATCGACGCGTCACGCCAAGCTGATGCCCCTCAAAGACGGCATCGTCGAGCTGCGGCAAAGGGGTGCGTCACTGCGATTGATCCGCGAACTGCTCTCAACAGTTGATGTGGCAGTCGGCACCGACACCATCGCGCGGTTCCTCGCGGATGTGAACGGCGCACGGCCGCAGCCGCGAACAGCGAGACGAACGACGCGTCGACCAGCAGCTATCTCGGCGCCGGCAAGTGCGGCGCCTCCGCCGTCAACGCACCTCCGCGAACAATCAAGCGAAACACCAGCAGAACTACCACGCACGCGCGGTCCGCGCATCGCAGACCCACGCAACCTCTGAATCAACGCACCTCCTATGACCAAACAGATCAACCTCGTCATCAACGGCAAAGGCGGAGTCGGGAAGAGCTTCTTCGCCACGAACTTGGTGCAGTATCTCAAGGATCGCGGTCACGATCATCGCGCAATCGACAGCGACCACGAGAACTCGACACTCAAGCGCTTTCATCCGGAAGCGGACTTCATCAATCTGGAAAACCGCCGCGAGATCGACGCCGTGTTGACGACGGCGGAGACGTGCGACTTGCTCGTGATCGACTGCCGTGCGGCTTCGACTGACCTGTTCATCGACTTCTTCAATGAGGTGGGATTGCCTGAAGTCCTCCGCACCCTCGATGCGCGGCTCACCGTCGTTTGTCCGGTCAATCACGAAGCCGACAGCGTGGAGCAGGTGCGCATCCTATCCGAGGCGCTGAAGGATGACTGCCGCTGGTTAGTCGTGATGAATGAGGCGCACAGCGATGCGCTCAAACTCTACGAGCGCAGCAAGACTCGCCGTCACCTACTCGACTCGTTAGGCGCACGGGAGATCGCGATGCCGCGCCTTTACGATTGGCTTGTCACCGCACTGAACGAACACAACGTCACGATCACACAAGCGTTGAACGAACCTGCGTTCAACCTGCTGGATCGCCAGCGACTGAAGCACTGGCAATCGCGACTTTATCACCAGCTCGATTCCGCGGCTGATCTACTCCTGCCTTTATCAGAAGCGGCATCGAAATAATGGAAGCGCACGAACCGCTCGCTACGGCGATTGCCGACTGGCAATGCAAGTATCGCATCTCAGAAGCCGATCCAATGATCGCCGCGCTGGAGCTCGTGCGCATCTATCTCCAGAACGCGCGCCATAGCGAGGATGCTCAAGACTCGCAGATCCCGAGCTTCGAAGACTTTCGCAGCACGATCGAATTGCTCGACCGCCGCTCGAAGTCATTCATCAGCCAGGCGTCCGACCTCATTGGAGAACTCCGTCGCTTTGGTCAAAAGGTGGAGCGGCTAAATCACGCTCGTTTCGCCACTGTCTTCGTTCTCGGTGCAATTGCCGGCGGCGTTGTTGCGCGTTGTTTGTGAATCCGATGGCAGGATATGCCGTGGTCGCCGTTCTCTGGCTTACCGCGCTGGTCGTCCTCATCGTGCACAGCTCGGACAGACGGCGGCATCGCATCGTCCTCCGACTCGGCGGCTTCAAATGGACGCGCGGCGATTTTTGTCGCGGCTGGCTAATCACAGGCGACACCGGATCGGGCAAGACCCGCTCTGGAATTACACCGGTTCTGTTTCAGGTCTTCCAGAATGAACCGACGTGGGGCGGCCTGTGCATCGACGACAAAGGACTCTATTGGGAGACGCTCACCGAGATGGCCCGGCACTTCGGCCGTGAAGACGATCTCATCCTTCTGCAAGTTCGCCCTGACAACTATGCCGCTGCGGCGTGGTCACCGCGCCATACCT
>JALZAX010000054.1:8501-10952 GCA_030948055.1 Verrucomicrobiota bacterium
GCCTGTGCATCGACGACAAAGGCATTTACTGGGAAACGCTTTCGGAGATGGCGCGACACTTCGGCCGGGAAGACGACCTCATCCTTCTGCAAGTCAGACCGGAAGACGCTGGTCTTCATTGGCAACCGAAGCACACGTATAATCTCACATCCGACCGCAGCATTCCGTACAACACTTTCGCCAAAGCTGTCGTGGATACGGCGGGATCACTAGGGCAGGCGGGTGACAAAGGCT
This sequence comes from Verrucomicrobiota bacterium, assembly GCA_030948055.1. GTDB lineage: Bacteria > Verrucomicrobiota > Verrucomicrobiia > Chthoniobacterales > UBA10450 > JACCTI01. The sequence continues at coordinate 8,736 of JALZAX010000054.1, forward strand.
TCTTTAAGAGTCAGGCCCAGATTCACATCGCCGCCGCGCTGGAAACGCTCCGCGAGATTGGCGCGGACGTGACGCTGGAAAACGCATATCACTTGCTACTGGATCAAGGCGATCTCGACGAAGCGATGACCGACCTCGCTTCGAGCCACCAAACGGCCCGTCGCCGCGAACTTTCCGAGCATTTCGCCAATCGTTTCCTTTCTCAGCCTCCGGAACAAATCGGCGGCGTGAAAGAAACAATCGCCAATTACTTACAGGCTTTTATGACACCGGACATTGGGGAGATCTTCTGTCCTGCCGGAAACACGTTTGATTTTGCGGACATCGATCGAGGCAAAATCATCTGCGTGGCGATGCCACAGAAGTTTCAGTTGGAGCGCCGCTATGTGAATACGTTCCTGAAGATGCTCTTCTACACGCACGCTCTCCGCCGATTCGACAAACCTGCTGAGGACCGCCGTCGCGACAATCTCCTCATTCTCTGGGCAGACGAGGCGCAGCGTTTCGTCTCGGCGAGCGAAGACGGAATGAGCGACTACAACTGCATCGACGTGATTCGCGAAGCGCAAGCGACGGTGGTCGCTGCGGCGCAATCTTCAACCTCCTTCATCCCACCGCTGGGACGGGAAAAAGCTCGCGTCTTCACTCTCAATCTCCGCAATCGTCTCATATTCAAAGCTGCCGATGAAGAAGGGGCGGTCGAGAGCGCCGATTTCCTCGGCAGGAAACCGGTGATCAAAAAGTCGTGGGGCTACACAGGCGGCAACATGTCGCGTAATTATTCCGAGCAAGAGGAGCACAAAATCAAGCCGCACCTCTTGCGCAATCTCGGTAAACACACGGCTGTTCTGGTGCACTGCGAACGCGGGTATCGGCGCAGACTGCTGCCGCCGATTGAACCAGATGGGACTGTCTGCTTATGGTTTCGGTGAGCAGCCTCTGGCAACCCGCTAATTTCCGGCTACTTCGCATCGCCACTCGCCATAGCCGCAGGCTATTAGCGCCCACGCGACAAGGTATTAGCCGATTCCCGACCCTGGGACTAGCGGAGGAGTAGCTCGACATTATTCGAGATCTGCGGACTCGAAGTAGAATCCGGCTTTGGGTCGATCGGTGCCGAATCTGCGATAACGACGGAGCTTGGTGATTCAAAGGAGAGGGTTTCATTATGTTACAAAGCATCCAGCAACGATACGGGGAGAAACTGCGCGCTTCCGATGGTGAGATAGGCCACGTCAAGGACTTCTATAAAGATTGGACTGTCCGCTACCTGGTCGCTGACACGGGCGGATGGCTCGCCGGACGGTTGGTGCTGATCGCTCCTCAGGCTTTGGGCCATCTCTATCCCGAGGGGAAGGTGTTGTTAATCAACCTAACCCGAGATCAAATCAAAAACAGTCCTTCCATCGATGAGCACAAACCTATTTCTCGCCAGCAGGAGGAGGAGGAGTATCATCGGCATTACGGATACCAATATTACGCCGAATCCTGGCCGCTTTGGGGCCTGGCGGGTTATCCGGTGATCGTGCCTCCGCCGCCCTCGACAGACACAAGACAACGAGGAGTCGATTCTCATTTGCGCAGTGCGCGCGAGGTCGCGGGTTACCAGGTCGAGGCGAGTGATGGGGCAGTCGGCGAATTGGTCGACTTCATGGTCGACGGAAGAACGTGGGTCCTCCGCGAAATCGTGATCGAATGCGGACATTGGTATTCCGGAAAGCAAGCGCGCATCCCGACGGGCAAAGTGGCTCGAATCAGCTTCGAGCAAGGTACCGTTTACCTGGATTCGACCAAAGACGCGTTGATGGAAGCAGCCACGGCTGCGGTTTCGTAAAATGTGCTTTGAATCCGAGACGTCGGCCGTCTCGGCTGATTCGTGAAACGCTTCCACGCGGTGTTTTCGTCGGATGCGGCACAGCTCATTCGGAGCGAACTCTTCGGCATCGAACGGCTCGAGCGCCATGCCGAAAGTCTCGCGGCGGCTCAGCAGGTCACGGCGAATCCGAGAGCCGGCCGGCGGCTGGATAAACGGCTGGAAGACAACCGGCGCGCGCTGTTTGATGCATATCGTGGCGTCGAGAAAGCAGTGCGCGAGGAGCGTCATATCACGCCTGCGGATGAATGGTTGCTCGATAACTTTTTTGTCGCAGAGGAGCAAGTACGCCAGGTTCGCGACGATCTACCACTCGGCTTTTATCGCGGACTGCCCAAGCTCGG
>JALZAX010000363.1 GCA_030948055.1 Verrucomicrobiota bacterium
ACACTCGCCGAAAATTTCTCCGCACTTCCGCACTCGGCGCCGCCGCCGCCTGGACGCTGCCGGTTTTTCTCGAGAAGACATTCTTTGCGCTCGATGCCATGGCGGCAGACGCGCTCACGCAATCGGTGACCGGCAAAAACGGGACGATTCTTGTTGTCCTGCAAATGGCCGGCGGCAATGACGGCTTGAACACGGTCGTGCCGTTTGCGGATGATGCTTATCACCGCGCGCGTCCGCGGCTCGCGCTCGCGCCGGACAATATTCTCAAGCTCGATTCGTATGTCGGCTTGAATGGAAAACTCCGCGGTCTGAAATCACTCTACGACGAAGGACATCTCGCCGTCGTGCAAGGTGTAGGCTATCCCAATCCCAACCGCTCGCATTTCCGCGCGACGGAAATATGGCAGACCGCCTCCGACGCCGATCGCAACGAAAGCGAAGGCTGGCTCGGAAAATATTTCGACAGCTGCTGTTCCGGCGCGGATCCAACGGTCGGTGTCGCGATCGGCGAACAAACTCCGCAGGCCTTTAGCGCAAAAACCCCGATTGGCGTAACGCTCTCTCGGCCAGAGCAATTTCGCTGGCTGCCCTCCGACAGGAAATCACTCAGCGCCGAAGAAGTTTTCTTTCGGCAGCTGAACGGCGAAGACGAAAGCGGCGCGCCGGCCGGGACGACCGAAGGAAATTCCATCGGCGCCATCGCCGGCAGTAATCGCGCCGAACAAAGCGCAGTAGATTTTCTGCAGCGGACTGCGCTTGATGCACAATTAAGCTCCGATAAAATCCTTGCGATCGCGCGCAAATTCAAAGCGAGTGTGCCGTATCCGCAGGGGCCACTGGCGGCGAGCCTGAGTCTGATTGCGCGCATGATCGCGGGCGGTTTGCCGACCCGCGTGTATTACGCGAGCCAGGGCGGCTTCGACACGCACGCCGGCCAGATTGGGACGCACGACCGTTTGCTGAACCAGTTCAATGATTCTGTAACGGCGTTTGTTACAGATTTGAAGGAGCAAGGAAATTTCGATCGCGTCCTGATTATGACTTTTAGCGAATTCGGTCGGCGAGTCGCAGAGAACGCCAACGGCGGCACCGATCACGGGGCCGCCGCACCCATGTTCTTATTAGGCGGTGGAGTGAAACCAGGCTTGTTCGGCAAATACCCGAGCCTGACCGACCTCGATCACGGCGACCTGAAATTCAACACCGACTTCCGCAACGTTTACGCCACGGTTTTGGAACGCTGGTTGAAAGCGCCGAGCCAGGTCGTGCTCGGACGGAAGTTCGCGAATCTGCCGCTGCTTGCCTAACGAGTTGGATCGCAGAGCGTCTTTAATTCGCCCTGCAGTTTTTGCTGGCGTTCGTTCAGGTCTTTCAAGCGCAGCTGCCAGCGATGCAATTGAATGCTGTGCTGGTTGATGTAGCCGGTAATTTCGGTGCGCTGCGATTCGTTTTCTTTTAACTGATGCTGCAATTCCGAAACCCTGACGGCGTTGCTAGCGGCCGCAGTCAAATCGCAAGCCGGGACGGCGGTCTGTTTCCCGCAGCGCTGACATTGTAGCGTCAAACCCGCCGCTGCCGCGTCAACCACGTACGACGTCGCGCAATGGGCGCAGGCGAAGACGATATCTTGGCTGCTTGTTTGCATCCGAAACCATTTAAGCAGAGAACATACCGATCATTTAACCGCGGACGCGTGCTGTGTGACATCAAGGCCACGGCCCGAGACAAAGTGAGACAGATCGTCCCCAATCGCTCAATCGTTGAATATCCTGATTCATCACAAATAGCTTTCGTTCAGCTATTTACACGAAACGCAACTCGCCGGAATATGGATTGCTAGAAAGGACTCGATCGCATCTCGCGGTCAACGAAAGGACTTTAATTATGGCAAAAGTTTTGGGTATCGATTTGGGCACCACCAACTCCTGTATGTCGGTCATGGAGGGTGGCGATCCGGTGGTTTTGGAAAATAGCGAAGGCGCACGCACTACGCCTTCGATTGTGGCTTTCTCGAAAAATGGCGAACGGCTCGTCGGTCAGGCGGCAAAGCGCCAGGCGGTGACCAATCCCGCCAACACAGTTTTCTCCATCAAGCGTTTCATGGGACGGAAGTTCGATGAAGTGCGCGAAGAAGAGCATCGCGTGCCTTACAAGATCGTGAAGGCGGCGAACGGCGACGCGCACGTGCAGGTGGAAGTGAATGGCGAGAAGAAGACCTTCAGCCCGCCGGAAGTTTCGGCGATGATTCTAGCTAAGCTGAAAGCTGACGCGGAAGCTAAGCTGGGTGAGAAGATAACTCAGGCCGTTATAACTGTGCCTGCTTACTTCAATGACTCGCAGCGTAATGCGACTAAAGACGCAGGTAAGATCGCCGGCTTGGAAGTGCTTCGCATCATCAACGAGCCGACGGCTGCTTCGTTGGCTTATGGTCTGGATAAGAAGAAGGACGAAAAGATCGCCGTGTATGACTTAGGCGGCGGTACCTTCGATATCTCGGTCCTGGAAATCGGCGACGGCGTCTTTGAAGTTAAAGCTACTAACGGTGACACGCACCTGGGTGGCGACGACTGGGATAACATGATCATGGATTGGATCATGGCTGAGTTTAAGAAGGACTCAGGCATCGACCTGAAGAACCAGCCTGATGCCGTCCAGCGCATCAAGGAAGAAGCTGAGAAAGCGAAGATCGCGTTAAGTAGCTCTCAGGAATACGAAATTAACCTGCCGTTTGTTACCGCGGATGCGAGCGGACCCAAGCACATCCAGAAGAAGCTGACCCGCTCCAAGCTTGAGCAACTAACCGACTCGCTCTTCCAGCGCACCATCAAGCCAGTCAAAGACTGCCTCGCGGACGCGAAGCTTTCTGAGAAGGACGTGAACGAGCTCGTGCTCGTCGGTGGTATGACGCGCATGCCGAAGGTTATCGAGACCGCGCGCACCTTGATCGGCAAGGAGCCGCACAAAGGTGTTAACCCGGACGAAGTCGTAGCTATCGGTGCTGCTATCCAGGGCGGTGTCTTGAAGGG
>JALZAX010000364.1 GCA_030948055.1 Verrucomicrobiota bacterium
GCTGAGTCTCGCGACCGATATGACACCGTTCGGTCGGCTGCTCTACGCCATTATCGGAATCACCTGGGCATTTCATTTTACCTTCACGCTCTGGATGATTCCGAAAAGCCAGACCGATCTGACGAACAACGGCACATTTTTTTCCCTCGTGCTCATCTACCTGATGAATCTGATTTTGCTCAGCATCATGCTGATCGTCGCCTCGCCGCATATCACCTTCGCGAATTTCGGGGCGGAAATCGGCGAGAATGTCGGCCGCTTTTTTGATTGGCTCGGCGCGTTATTCGACCGCTTCGCGCGCGGCTACCATCATCGGTAAACAGCGAACGGCAGCTGCGCCATCGCCGCGCTCAGTTTTAGCACGCTTCCTTCCAACGGCAGCTCGCAGCCGGTGAACAGATTCTTCGCGCCGAGATTTCCGGCGGCGGGCGGTAATTCAACCGCCGTATCCTGCCACCGCTCGCCAATTGGCGGAAAACCGACGCGCGCAGAAAGACGCGGAACGAGAACCACGGTCCACTTGTTTTCGTGTTCGCGCGCAAAAGCGACAATCGATTCCGCATGCGTCCCGCTAACGGCAAGCGGGACGTAATTTCCCTGTCGGAAAAGCAACGGATTCTCGCGGCGAAAATTCAGCAGACGTTGCGTTACGAACATCTTGATTCGGCCGTCGCTCCAGTTCGATAACAACTCGTTAGGCGAATTCTGGCCTAACGAGTCCAGCATTTCACCGCGCAGTTTATAATCAACCGGGCGGCGATTGTCCGGATCGACCAGGCTGAAATCCCAAATTTCGTTTCCCTGATAAATGTCCGGCACGCCTGGCGACGTTAGTTTCAAAATAACCTGGGATAGAGAGTTGATCGCGCCGAGCTGCGCGATTTCGCCCGCGAGCGGAAGAAACGACGGAATGAACTTATTCTTCGGGTGAGGCTCGAGAATTTTTGCGACGAAGTTCTTCGCCGCATTGTCCCACTGCTCGTTAGGCTGAATCCAACTGGTGTTGACCTTTGCTTCCTTTAACGCCTTCGCCAGATAGACCTGGATGCGCTCGACGTATTCGGGACTCGCTTCCGTCGCCCCCCACGGCCAGCTGCCGAGCAGCGTCTGGTAAAGCAGATATTCTTCATTCGCATCGGGCGCTTCGGCTTCATCGATCTTCGTCTTCCATTTTCGATTGGCGATGCGCCAACGCACAATCGCACTCCGCCAGAGGTCGGGAATTTCCGAGATCGCGACCATGCGGGCGCGCACGTCTTCACTGCGTTTGGTATCGTGCGTCGAAGTGGTCAACATCGTTGCCGGCCAATGTTCTTGATTGAATTTTTGCTCGTCGTGAAAAGCCTGCGGGCTGATCCCGAATTGTTGCGGTTCGCCTCCTACTTCGTTGAGCGCGGCCAGTCTGTTGAAAAGGTAGAACGTCGTGTCCTCGAGTCCCTTCGCCATTACCGGACCGGTGCACTGCTGGAACTTCAAAACGAAATTCACGTGCTCGGCCCGTGCTTCTTCGTCGAGATTTTCCGGAAAACGGAAAAGCAAAATATCGCGCAGGAAATTGAAGACAGATTCTTCGATCGCTGGATTGCGGCGCTTGGCGGTGTTGACCGCGCGTTCGATTACGGCACGATCTTCCTCGCTGACTTTTGCGTCGGGGGTGATGTAGGTGCGATAAACCGGGAAGCAGGCGATCGTTTCGCGCACCGCCAAATTGATGGCATCGAGCGTGAAGTCGCGGAACCAACGATTTTTTTCCGATAACCGATCGAGCAAATTCCCGAGGACTTTGATGTCGTTGGAAAGTGCGATGCGCATGACGAGGCGCTTCTTTGCGTAAACGAGATGGCCGAAATGCAGTGAGTGCCCGATGAAACGCCGATACGTTTTCGTGACGGCCTGCTCCGCGCTCCCATCGCAGAGCAAATTGTTGACCGTTCGGCCGAAGTCGTAGCCGGTGGTGCCATGAACCGGCCAGTCGTTAGGCAAACGCTCCTGCCCAGTCAGGATTTTTTCAACGACCAAATACACAGCGCGGCTATCCGCCGGTAATTCAACACCGAGTGCCTCGGCGCAACGCCGCTGGAGTTTCGCGAAATATTCTTTCGGCAGATAAAGGCCGTCCGGATGATCGATGCGTAAACCGGTTACGGATTTTTGCCTAACGAGTTCTAGAAGTAGTTGGTGGGTCGCGTCGAAAACTTCCGGCAATTCCATGCGAATCGCGGCCAGGTCGTTGATATCGAAAAACCGGCGGTAATTAATTTCCTCCGCCGCCACCCGCCAGAAAGCGAGGCGATAGGCCTGATCGTTGAGCAGTTGATCGAGCCGATCGAAACTGCGCGAGTCGCCCGGCGTGCCATTGATTTGCGCGACCGCTTTCTCGATCGCGTCGCGTACCTGGGGCGCTTCCTGGCAACGACGATCTAGCCGGCGCTTGATGATTTCTTTTTCGCGCGCACGCAGGGCGACCCGCTCCGGATCGGTCTCATTACGACGCGGAAGATTTTCCAACCCAGTGATGATGCTTTGAAATTCGGGATAGAAATCCTCGTCTTTGTACCGCGCGAGATTTTCCAGGGCGAATTCGAGAATGTGACGATAGGTGCCCGGCGCGATCGGCCATTCGTGATCGTAGTACTTGAGAAAAAACGCGCCGGCTTCGTAACGCACTTTCAGTTCACCACGCTCCAGCACGCGTCCGTATTGATCACCGAGAATCGGAAGAAGGACCTTGTCGTGCAGGTCTGTCTTGAGCGGGGTCCAATCGATATCGAAGTAGGGCGCGTAAACGGAGCTCGGCCCGTTCTCGAGCACATCCATCCACCAGCTATTGAGCGGCTCGCCGACGCCCATGTGGTTCGGGACGAAGTCGAGCATTTGTCCCATCCCGCGCGTCTGCAGCTCCGCGACTAAGGCGTCGTATTCTTCGCGCGTGCCGATCGCGGCGTTCAGCTTGTTGTGATCGGTAATGTCGTAACCGTGCGTGCTTTCCGCGCGCGCTTGAAAATAAGGCGA